>WFQB01000138.1 GCA_015487305.1 Parvularculaceae bacterium
AGACGAAGGCAGGCCCTTATCAGCCTGCCTTTTTCTTTGCTGCAACAGCCGGAATGATTTAACGATAAACTTATGTATTTGATTGTTGGCCTTGGAAATCCTGAAAAGAAATATGCCGCAAACCGGCATAATGTTGGCTTTCAGCTGGCTGACCGGTTAATGGCGGCCCATGACTTTTCCACGCCCCGCGCCAAATTTAATGCCGTGGTCAGTGAAGGCCGGATTGGCAACCACAAAGCCCTGATTATGAGGCCGCAAACCTTTTACAATGAATCCGGACGGGCGGTTGCAGCGGCGGCGAAATTTTACAAGATCCCCGTCGAAAAAATTATTGCCCTGCATGACGAGCTTGACCTTGCACCGGGCAAAATCAAACTAAAATTCGGTGGCGGTGCGGCCGGTAATAATGGGCTTAAATCCATTACCGCCCATATGGGCGATGGGTTTTTACGGGTGCGCATTGGCATTGGTCATCCTGGCGATAAAAACAAAGTCACCCAATATGTGTTGAGTGATTTTTCCAAAGCCGAACGCACTGAATGGGTGGATGAAACGCTGGATGCTCTTGCAGCAGCCATGCCTATCTTGCTGGAAAGTGACAGACCACAGGACGAAATTGGCAGTCGGTTTTTATCCGATATTGCCATGCGCCTTGGCCATTCTGCACCACCAAAAGAAAAAACGCGCAAAATATCAAAACCAGATAATGATCAATCTGCCAGTAAAAAACAGCTTCCGCCAAAGACAGAACAAAAAGAGGAGGGCCCCCTCGCCCATCTTTTGCGTGGATTGTTTGGGGCAGATGGTAACAAAAAGAAAGAAGACTGACCCATGGGTTTCAAATGCGGTATTGTCGGCCTGCCCAATGTAGGCAAATCGACCCTGTTTAATGCGCTCACCAAAACGGCTGCGGCGCAAGCAGAGAACTATCCTTTTTGCACCATCGAGCCCAATGTCGGGGATGTGGCTGTGCCCGAGCCGCGCCTGCTAAAATTGGCCGCCATTGCCGGATCCAAAGAGATCATCCCATCGCGCATTCAGTTTGTGGACATTGCCGGGCTCGTCAAAGGCGCGTCCAAGGGCGAAGGGCTCGGCAATCAGTTTCTGGCCACCATTCGCGAAGTTGATGCGGTTGCCTATGTACTGCGGTGTTTTGAAGATGAAGACATTACCCATGTGGAAGGGCGCATTGATCCGGTCAGCGATTTTGATGTGGTTGAAACCGAGCTGATGTTGGCGGATCTGGAAAGCCTTGAAAAACGCTTGCCCAATTTACAAAAGAAAGCCACTGGCGGCGACAAGGAAGCCAAGGAAATTATTCCCTTAATTGAGCTTGCGCTGGAAGCTTTGCACGATGGCAAGCCTGCGCGCAGTGTTGAGATTTCCAAAGACCAGCAAAAGCAATGGAAGATGTTGCAATTACTGACCCAAAAACCGGTTTTATTCGTTGCCAATGTTGATGAAGGCAGCGCTGCTAATGGTAATGAATTTTCTGCAAAGGTTGAAGCGCGCAGCACACAAGAAAAAGCTGCTTGCGTTACAATTTCCGCCCGTATCGAAGCAGAGCTTGCGCAATTAGACGATGAAGAACAAAGCGAATATCTCGATAGTATCGGCCTTGCCGAGCCGGGGCTGAACCGCCTTATTCATACCGGTTATAGTCTCCTAAACTTGCAAACCTTTTTCACAGTTGGCCCCAAAGAAGCCCGCGCCTGGACGGTCAAAGAAGGAGCCACAGCCCCACAAGCCGCTGGTGTTATTCATACAGATTTTGAAAAAGGCTTTATTCGCGCCGAAACCATTGCCTATGATGATTATATTACCCATCAGGGCGAGGCCGGTGCCCGCGAGGCCGGGCGGCTGCGCCTTGAAGGCAAGGATTATATTGTGCAGGACGGTGATGTCATGCATTTCAGGTTCAATGTTTAGGGCCTTTTGGTTCTGAAAAACGCTTTGGAGATAATCTATCATGATGGACATTGGCTTTTCAGACGCGCCCCTCGCCTTCATCCTGCTGGCCATCAATGTCATTGCTTCCGTTTTTGCCTTTAGTAATAAAGAGTTTTTGGAAGTCAATATTTTTCACATGGGCGCGGTTTTGCGCCGTAAAGAATATTATCGGATTATCACCTCCTGTTTCCTTCATGGCGATCCCATGCATTTGCTGTTTAATATGGTGACACTGTTTTTCTTTGGGCCTGCCCTTGAACATCTTATGGGAACAGGGAATTTTGCGGTGCTGTATTTCGGCTCGCAATTAGGTGCAGAGGCTGTCACCATCTGGTTCAAACGACGCAATCTTGATTACAGATCGCTGGGCGCTTCCGGGGCTGTTTCTGGCGTGGTGGTTGGGTTTTCTCTCTATGCTCCCTTCTCACTTCTTTATATATTCGGCCTCATCCCCATTCCGGCAATCCTGTTTGCCGCTTTGTTTATTCTCTATTCGATTTTTGCCATGGGGGGGCGCGGGCGCATTGCTCATGAAGCGCATCTGGGCGGCGCTGTTTTTGGCGGCATTTTATTTGCTATTTTATCGCCGCATCTGGTCAATCTTTTCTAATAGCGACTACCCTTGGGCTTTTCTATCGCTTCATTGAGGCGCATCAGCGCGGGGTTATTGAAGCGCTCATAAAAATTAAGCTCTACTTCGCCGGGAGAGGCCCGCGCATCATCTATCGACTTGTTGTAAAGCGCATCATTGGTGCCATAGGGATTGGCATAAACCTCATAGCCATTGCGATAGGCATAGCTATTATTGCCTTGGTCAAAATAGGGGGAGTTGACCAAAGGTTGTTGGCGCACCACGTCGAAATCCGAAATCACTGTGTTGTTATCAACCGCGCTTTGCCGGATGCGACCAAAATAGCGCCATTGCAGCCCGTCAAAGATAAAAAATCCAACCGTCTCAAAGCTCGGCTCATCAAGCGCCACTACATCAATACGGCAAAAATATCCCCAATTATCCGGCAAGCCATGTTCTAGGGGGTTGATCCTCGGCTGCTGACTCCATGCGCAAGCCAGTAAGGACAGATCAAGCGCCACTTCCGAAGCGCGCATTTCATCAAGCGTAACCGGCAGGCCTTCGCGCCCGGCCAACACCATATCCGAGGCAGTTCGGTTAAAAGCCTCAAGCGCATCAAAATTGGATGGCGCCCCGTAAATGGGCATCTTGGCTGCCGACTGGCCAAAGGCGGGCCCGCTGCCCGCCAAAACAGCCAGCCAAACGCCAAAAATAAGTGATTTTGCCCAATCCACCATGACATGACCCTAGCCGGACAAGGTTAACGCCGGCTCAAAACGGGTCAGTTTTGAAGGGTAAAACAGTGCAAATCCGTTGTTTTTTATCCAGTTTTCCTTGTTTTCACCCGGATAGGTAAGAGTTTATAAATATTGGCAACCTATGGTTGCTACTTGGATATGACATAGAGATGGAGCGATTGAATGACGGGTAAAGGAGATAAGAAGAGGCGCTATCTAAGCGTTTCGCTCATGGCCCCAGCTCGAATTCTCGTTGGCAACGAGATCGAATGTCCGGCTAAAGTGATTAAAATCTCGGCCGGTGCCATGTCATTTTATAGCGAAGGGGCGATGAGTCTTGGCGACCATGTGGTTGTCTATCTTGAAGGTATTGATCGCTTTGAAGGGGTTATCTCGCGCAGCATTGGCCGTGTCTTTGCCATCAATCTTAGCCTTTCCCATGCCAGACGCGAAAAGCTGGTGGAAACTTTGACCCTAGAAAAAGCCATTGCCGAGGGTCTGGTTAAAAGAAAAGAAATTAAAAATGATCGCCGCACCGCTGTGCGCTGTAAAAACCTTACCCATCAATCGGTTTGCATGTTGGAAGATGATCTGGAAATGACCTGTATGGTGGTGGATATTTCTCTTACCGGGGTATCGGTTGAAATGGATGGCGCATTATTAAACATTGGCGATATTGTGCAAATTGGTCGCATGGAATGTAAAGTTGCCCGCAAAACACAAAAAGGCTATGCCTTTGAAATTATCGGCCATTCAGACCCCTATCACCACCAACCCCTGCCCAAAATGAAGGCTCCGGAAAATCAAGACCCGGAAGTTATTGCCGCCCAAAGGCGCAAGCGTCTGCTGCAAGCCCTTACGGGACAGGATATTCAAACGGTTCTGGCCAGTTAAATTTTAGAATATCTAAAGCACCCGCCCGGCAATTGCATCCAGCTTTTTTAAAAGCGCCTTATCGCGGGCCTCTGGCGGGGTAATCAAAGCATAATCCAAAACAGTTTCAATGCCCGCAGGCGAAGACACACGCCGGGGGCCAAGACGCGGGGCAATATCACGCAATAGCGCTTTTGCTTTTTCGACATTTTCCTCCATCACCCGCAATATATCGCCAATATCAACCTCGTCGCGCTCGCGCCAGCAATCATAATCGGTAATCATGGCCAGCGTCGCATAGGGCAGCTCTGCTTCGCGAGCGAGCTTGGCTTCGGGCATATTGGTCATGCCGATGACCGCGCAGCCCCATGACTTATAGAGCAGGCTTTCAGCGCGACTTGAAAATTGCGGCCCCTCCATCACCAAATAAGTGCCACCGCGCTGATAAGTGAGCCCAAGATTTTTGCAAGATGCCTCAAGGGCATCGCATAATTTGGGGCAGACCGGATCAGCCATGGAGACATGGGCGACAAGCCCTTCTTCAAAAAATGTGCTTTGGCGCCCTCTGGTGCGGTCAATGAACTGATCAGCGATGACAAAAGTACCGGGAGGCAAGTCTTTGCGAAAAGATCCACAGGCCGAAAGGGAGATTATATCGGTAACCCCAAGGCGCTTCATGGCGTCGATATTAGCGCGGTAATTTATGTCATTTGGCGCAATGGTGTGCCCTTTGCCATGGCGCGCCAGAAACACAATTTCCACCCCGCAAAGCGTTCCGCGTATCAAGGGCGCCGATGGCCTGCCCCAAGGGGTTTCAAGGCTTATTTCTTCGACCCCTTCAAGGCCCTCCATGGCATATAGCCCGCTACCACCAAAAATGCCCAATATGGTTTGTTCACTCATCGCCCGCAAAGCTCCTGCTTTTATTTTCTATAATCGGTTTAACGGAATAGCAGCAGCGTCGGCAATATCCTTCAACATCACTTCTTCTTGTTCGGCAAGACGATGATCGGCCACAATCGCAATCCGCACCAGACGCACCAAGGGTTCTTTTATGCCGGGGATCAGCGCTGCTTCGGCAACCGCTCTCAAGGCCGCCTGTTTGCCGGTGGCGTAATCATCCCGCAGCATTGTACAGAACATATCAAAGGCAGCCATGGTCGTGGCGCATTTAATATTTGCAAGATAGGGGTCGCGCTTGGTCAGGGCCTCAAAACGAATAATTTCCCGCGGATCAAGATGGGCGTCCGCATAAGCAATAAGGGCAAAACCGGCCGCAAGGCCATGCGCCTCTATTTCCCGGCCTTCCCCGGTCAAGCGCTCAATTATTTCCTTATCCACTCTTCTGCCTCCCCATTGCAGCCTGTCCAAATAAAAAGAGGCCAACCTTCGGGGCTGACCTCTTTCCTAGAAAGTGCAAATTTCAAGTTATCTCACTATTAGTCAACCTTCGACCATAATTGGCGATAGGATGCATAAACTATGCCACCAAAAATAATCAGATAGATGAGAACAATCAGCCCTGTTTCCTTGCGCGATTCCAAACGTGGCTCAGCCGTCCACATAAGAAACTCTGCCACATCCCGGGCATATTGATCTACCGTCGCCGGAATCGACTCATCGGCATATTCGATCATATTATCCATTAAAGGCGCTTTCATTTTCAAAACACCACCCAATGGAACATGCAAACCATCTTTTAAATGACCTTCCTCATCAAGAAATTCAGGCTTAATGGATGAGGAAAGATCGCCAGGGAAATAAGGATTGTAATAAACACCCGGATCCAGTTGCACAAAGTCAGCAACCTCTTCATAGCCGGTCAGCAGGCTGTAAATATAATCCGGTCCACCAGAGCGAGCCTTGGCCATCAACGACAGATCCGGCGGCACAACACCATTGGCCATAATCGCAATTTTATCATTGGGATAAGGCGATGGGAAGTAATCCGCAGGAATGCCCGGGCGCTTGAACATATCACCTGTATCATCAGGACCATCGGTGATTTCATATTCAGCCGCAATCGCCTTAACCGCAGGGTTTTGCATAGGGTCGGAGCAATCAATATTGTCCGGGAAACCCGTTGGGCATTTTTTCACATAAAAAGGCCCGCCTTCTTGGCCAAGATGGCGAAAGGCAACAAATTTAAGCGAATGGCAGGATGCGCAGACCTGTTTATAGACCTGAAAGCCGCGTTGCACAGCCGCTTTGTCATATTCGCCAAACGGGCCTTCAAAGGACCATTCAATGTCCTTGACCTTTTTGGTGCCGCCACCAGCGGCCAAAGCTGCGGGCATTGCCAGCAGGCTGACTGGTAACAGTAGAGAAAGGGCCAGTTTAATAATCAGTGGTTTTTTCATCATCATCACCGGTCTTACCTCTATTCAGCTGGTTGCGCGGCGCTAGCCTGCTCAACTTGTTTTTTCTTTTTTGCCAATACCGCTTCCGAAATTGACTTTGGCAATTCCTTCGGCGTTTCCATGATGGAAAGCAGTGGCAGAATAATCAGGAAATATATGAAATAATAAGCGGTCGCGATTTGTGCCTGCCAGATATAGGGCTGCTCTGCGGGTTTACCGCCGAGCCAGCCGAGCCAAATCGCATCAGCAACAAAGAACAAGAAGAAAATCTTTGCCGCAGGACGATAGCGCATAGAGCGCACTTTGGAGCGATCAAGCCATGGCAGGATGAACAGAAGCAGGATGGAGCCGAACATCACCAGCACACCGCCAAGTTTGGCATCAATGAAGAAGATATCAAATGTGACCGCCCGCAGCATCGCGTAGAAGGGTAAGAAATACCATTCCGGTACAATATGCGCTGGGGTCACCATAGCATTGGCTTCGATATAATTATCTGCATGGCCCAACACATTCGGCATGTAGAACACGAATACCGCAAACATGATCAAGAACAGGATAATCGCAAAACCGTCTTTGACCGTATAATAGGGATGGAACGGGATTGTATCTTTTTTCGATTTGATCTCGACCCCGGTCGGATTGGTATTGCCCGGCACATGCAAGGCCCAGATATGCAAGACCACCATGCCGGCAATGGCAAAAGGCAATAGGAAATGCAGGGCAAAGAAGCGGTTAAGCGTCGGATTATCAACCGAAAAGCCGCCCCAAAGCAGGGTTTTGATGCTGTCCCCAACCACCGGAATGGCTGAGAACAATGAAGTAATCACGGTTGCGCCCCAATAGGACATCTGCCCCCAAGGCAAGACATAGCCCATAAAGGCGGTTGCCATCATCAAAACGAAAATGACGACACCGAGAATCCACAACACTTCGCGCGGTTCCTTAAAGGAGCCATAATAGAGCCCCCGGAACATATGCAGATAGACAGCAACAAAAAACATCGAAGCGCCATTGGAATGGGTATAGCGCAAAAGATCGCCATAATTCACATCGCGCATAATATGCTCGACACTCCAAAAGGCGAAATCCACATGCGGCGTATAATGCATAGCCAGCACCACGCCGGTGGCAATTTGAATGACCAGAAATAGCGACAAAATGCCGCCAAATGTGTACCAATAGTTGAGATTTTTCGGGGTCGGAAAATCCATGAAATCCGCGCCCATACGAATGATTGGCAAACGCTTATCAAGAAAACGCTCAAAGGCGCTCCCGGGAACATATGTCGATGGGTGACTCATTCTAGCTCGCTCCTAGCCAATCTTGATCATAGTGTCTGAAAGAAATTCGTAAGGCATGATGAGAAGGTTCTGCGGTGCAGGTCCCTTCATAATGCGTCCGAGATTGTCATAATGGGACCCGTGGCACGGGCAGAACCAGCCCTTCCACTCACCACCGGCGCCGGTTTCATTCGGCCCCAAAGGCACACAGCCAAGATGGGTGCAAATACCAACCACAACCACCCATTCTTCTTTGCCGGGCATGACACGGTTCTCTGCGGTTGCAGGCTCCTTGTCATCAATGTTTTCATTGCGCGCAATCGGGTCTTTCAAAGACGATAAGGGCATGGCCGCAGCCTGCTCAATCTCTTCGGGGGTGCGGCGGCGAACAAAAACCGGCTTGCCCTGCCAGACGACTTTAATCACCTGACCCGGCTCAATCGCATCAATAGCGACCTCTTTAGTGGCCATGGCCATGACCGAGGCGGCGGGATTCATTTGATCAACCAGCGGCACCACCACAGCGGCACCAGCGCCAACCGCCGTCATACCGGCTAAGAGGTGGATGAAATCGCGGCGGGTACCCTCTTCTTCCCCTGAGGAGGAAATCACTTCGTCAGTTGCGCTCATTTTTATCTTCCGTGCCGTTACCAAAAGCTCTTTGCGGCGAAGATTACAACACCGCCACATTTAAAAGCCGGATTTGGCATTATTTCCCTATAATGTCTAGGCCTCGATTGCGAGGAAATATCATATATCTTCCCGCCCCGCCTCCTTTCAACCGCTGATGCATTATGGCAAAAGCCGGGAGGCGCAAAACCAACAGGAAAGTCAGGATTAGCCAGATGCGAATGATTCTCTTTGAGCCGGATATTGCCGGTAATGTCGGGGCGGTCATCCGCATTTGTGCCTGTCTTGGGGCAAATCTGGAGATTATCGAGCCTTGCGGTTTTCCCTTGAAATCAGCCGATTTGCGCCGCGCTGCCATGGATTATGGTGGCGCTCAGAGCATTATGCGCCATTCCTCATGGGATGCCTTTATGGCCGCCCACAAAACCCGTGGCGGGCGCCTGCTGCTGATGACCACCAAAGGGGCCAAGGCCCATAGTGCCATCGCCTATCGTCCCGATGATGCCATCCTCATTGGTCGCGAAAGTGTTGGCGCGCCAGAGGCCTTGCATGAGGCTGCCGATGAGCGGCTGGTTATCCCCATGGCTGCTGGCGCACGATCTCTCAATATGGCGGTAAGTGCGGGGATTGTTCTGGCCGAAGCCAATCGTCAGCTGGCAGACTAGCAGTTTCAGGCGCTTAATAACCGGCTTAATAGCCTCCGGGACCGGTCATGAACATCCGTCGCAGGACCGAGGCGGCATCTTCACTGGCGAGAACGGCTGAATAAAATTCCGCCGTGGCGTCACAGGCGAGGCGCGAATCCTCAATGCCTTCCGGCTCTTGCGCTGAGATAATGAGGCCGATTTTTTCATCCCCGAGTAATTTATAAATATCCTGACCAATTTCAGCCAGCCTCTGCACTGCCAGCGCCTCATCATAATCAGGCACAAATTCATAAGACCCGCGCACAGCTTCTGCGAGGGTTTCCTGCAAGGCCCGGTGGCGGGTCTCGCCAATTGCCGCCAGATAGCGTTCATATTCAAAATTCTGACCGATCATTGAGCCATAAACCCAAAGGTGACAAGTCACGGGATCAGCTTCATTCAATATGATGATAGTATCGCGCATGGCTTTGCCGGCGCTGATGAGATCTTTGTCTTGCGCCCGGGCCAGATAAAACGGAATGGAAACGGTGCCAATCTCAATCCGGATACGGTCAATCTCTTCATGCAACCCGTTTTCGCGGCCCCTGATATAAGCGCCCTCAAAACGCTGGCGAATGCCTTCGCGCCGATCCGGCTCGCGCTCAATCAAGGCCAGCAATACCGGATCATCAAAACCTTTGAGAGCCTTATCAACCGCTGCGTCAATTTCTACTTGCGGTGGGCGTATAGGGGTGTCACTGGCCGGTGCGTAAGGTGCCTCATGGGCAGCCTCTTCATTATTGGCAAGCTTCCCCTCTTGGCTTAGCATGGCGCTGATCGGCTCTTCCAGATAAGGCGTGATGAAGGGCTCCAAATAACGGACACCCCCGGCAATTCCAAGCAAGGGAATAATCACGCCGAAAAAACGCCGCATTGAGTTTTGGCCAAACGAAAGAAGCGGCGAAAGCAACCCACCCAGCACAGCCCCAGCCACACCGCCAAGAGCGCCGCTGATTGTTGCCAGAATGATTTGTGTCCAATCCACCTCGACCCCCCGAAGAGTATTCATTTCGAAATAGGGTTTGCCTATGGGGGATAATTTACCGTGCTGGATGAATTTCTGTCCATGCTTGGCCCTATAACAGTCCTGTGCCCTCGTATGAATCCGGTTGATCCGCTGGAAACTGTGTCTATGTTGCAACGAATCCGACCAATGCCCCGCTTCAGCCCCATGAGGAAATGTTATGGAATCACAAAAACAACAGGCCAAATCATGGTTTGAGGAATTGCGCGATTCGCTTTGCGCGGCATTTGAAGCCCTAGAAGAACAGGCCGATCCTACGCTTTATGGGCAAGCCCCAAAGACCCCTGTCCGTTTTGAACGCACCCCATGGAAGCGCGGCAAAGATGGCGAGCCCGATCAGGGCGGCGGTGTGATGGCGATTATGAAAGGCCGGGTATTTGAAAAAGTCGGTGTTCATGTTTCCACCGTCTATGGTGAATTTTCCGAAGAATTTCGCGCCCGCGTCAAAGGCGCTGATAAGGACCCACGCTTTTGGGCGTCCGGCATCTCGCTTATTGCTCATACCAGAAACCCCCACGCCCCTTCGGCGCATATGAATACAAGATTGCTGGAAACAACCGAAAGCTGGTTTGGTGGCGGTGGGGATTTGAACCCGATGCTGGAAGATTATCGCTCGCAATCTCATGAGGACAGCAAGGAATTTCATGGGGCGTTTAAAGCCGCCTGCGACAAAGCCGACCCGGCCTATTATGAAAAGTTCAAAAAATGGTGCGACGACTATTTCTTCCTGCCCCATCGCAATGAGCCGCGCGGCATTGGCGGGATTTTTTACGACCATTTACAATCCGGAGACTGGCAGGCGGATTTTGATTTCACGAAAAGCGTCGGCAAGGCTTTCCTGTCTGTCTATCCGACATTGGTCGCCAAACGCATGAACCAGAAATGGAGCGAAGAAGAACGCCGACAACAGGCGGTGCAGCGCGGGCGCTATGCAGAGTTTAACCTGCTCTATGATCGCGGCACGCAATTTGGTTTAAAAACCGGCGGTAATGTCGATGCGATATTATCATCCCTGCCCCCCATGGCGATTTGGGATTAGAGCGGAAGAATGGACCGGAAGCGCTTGCCTGATTTAAGGAACATTAAAGGTAATGAGCCAAATCCTGCCCTTGGATTTCTCCCCCGTTTCAACGGGGGAGGTGCCGACAGGCGGAGGGGGCTGCGAACTTATAACACGGTAATAAGGTGCCGCTTTAAGAACAGGTTGGCCTCCTTCGACTTCGCTCAGGACGAGGCGGAAAATAAACACACCCCCACAAAAAAACGCATCCCGGTTCGCCTTGAACCGGAATGCGCTCCTCGTTCTCTCCGGATGGGTCGTTAACGCCCGCCCAGACCCCCAAACCCTGTAAGCAGGGTTAGAAGTGCAAATCCTCCGGTGCCATAAGTGCCCCATCGCAGATCAGCAAAACTGAGCGTGTCAGCGAACACCGTTGTGGATGCAAAATTCGCCACCGCTGCAAGGCCAAGTGCGCCCGCAACAATCGTAAACAGGCTGGTCAATCGACCAATGAATGGCAGCAATCCGAGAATACCAAGCACGCCGGCAATCGCACCGCCAGCAACAGCGCCAAACATCAACAGGCCGTCACGGCCATTTTGCGGTGCGCAGTCACCACTGATGGAGAAATTCTGGGCTAGAAAACAATCAACCGTATTGCCGACAAAATAATCGCCGGAAATGGTTGCCTCTTTTGTACCTGTAAATTCCCCGGTGCTAATCTCAACAAACCAAGGTCCGAAATATGCGGCCGCAGCCATTGCCAATGGTAGAAGAATTCTAATCATGCTTACGCCTCAAAACTTTTTTAAAGCGCAAACGCCCTTCCATACGCGCTACGCCATTCACGACACTATGGGTCAGGCCGTGTCGGCCCCCCTAGCGACCCCTTTGGATACCTTAACGGTAATTAACCAATTGGCCAAGGGACAAAATCGCTGCATTGCAGCAGATAATTTTGAGCAAGCAGTCTATCAATAATTTCAGTGAGTTAATTGAGTTTCTTATAGATCAAACCGGCGCAAGACAGATGACAAACGGCCAAGCTGTGCGTCCCAGCTATAATGTTCTTCAACAAATTCTCGCGCCTTGCGACCAAGAGCCTCTGCCCCGACCTCGTCTTTCAGCATAGTATCAATCGCTTTGACCCAAGCTCCTACATCTTTGCCATTGTCATTTTCGATGATTTGAAAACAGGCTTTGGCCTCGCGCTCTAACCCGCTGGCGGCGTCGTGACTGGCAATGACAGGACGGCCCATGGCCATGGCTTCAAGAACTTTATTCTGCACCCCACGCGCGATGCGCAATGGCGCAATGGCGATTTTTGCCTGCGCCAGCCATGGACGAATATCAGCGACCCTGCCGGTTACGCGAATAGAGCTCTCATCATTTAGTTTTTGCAAAACTGGGCCGGGGCGAGCGCCGACAATGGAAAATTTTAAATCGGGGCGCTTTTCTCGTAAAAGAGGCCAGACTTTTTCTACAAACCATAAAATCGCCTGTTCATTGGCCCAATAATCCATCGCCCCGGTAAAAATAAGGTCAGAGCTTCGCGCTTCACCTTCAAATTCTGTATGCGGTGAAAAATAATCCGTATCCACCCCATTGCGCCAATAATTGATCTTATCGGTTGTCGCGCCAGGGAGATTTTGCACCAGCTCTGCTTCTTCGGGTGTAATCAAAAATGTTTGATCGGCCCATTGGCTGATTGCCGCTTCGGTTTTGGCCAGAAGTTTTGCTTCGCGTTGATAGATTGGCCGCATGGGAAAGGATTTCTCTGCCGCATATTGGCGCCATTTATCGCTGTCCGCATCAACGAGGTCCATCATGCGAATTTTGGCAATGGCTTTGTCCTGAAGATAAGGTGCCATGGAAGAGGAAAAACCAAAAGCCAGATCAAATGGTTTTTCCCGCAGCTGTTCGGTCACCCAGTTATGCATTGAGGTGGATTGGTAAAAGGGCAGGCTCAGCGCTTCACCGGTTAAAAACCCTTTAGCGCTTTTCAGCTTTGCCCAAAACGGATCCAGCGGGACAAAATGCGCCGCCTCACAAGCCCCGCGCAAAAATTCGCAATGCTGCATATCCTGCCTGTCGTCCACAAAACAGCCAAGGGACAAATCAAAGCGCTCGGCCAAAAACTGAAACAACCGCCATGAACGGATTTTATCGCCCTTATCCGGTGGATAGGGTATGCGATGCACCAAGAGTAATGCGCGCTTTTTTGCCTCTCTCATCCCTGCCCCCCATCAGGCCAGATTGCGAGCCAGAACCGGCCCGGCGCGATTGGCGATAAATAGCGGCAGGCGCTTCCAGATTTTTGTGGCAAGGACAAATTTCGGATTATTGGGATTGATATCGGGCATCTCGCTCGCCCTTATCAATTTATAATGATAGATAAGCGGCTGTGGCTCAAACCCCCAATAGGTCTTATAGGCAAAAGCGCCTGTGCCCTGTTTGGAGCGGCCAAAATCAAACTGCGAAAACCCACGCGTAATCGCCTCACACATGATTTTCCAATAGAGAAAATCATAGGCATGAAGGCCGCGTGCTGCCGGCAATGCCCCGCCATAATAAGGCATCACTTTTTTGCCATGCCAGAACGTTACCAGCCCGGCTATAGCGACCCCGTCTGCTTCCACCAGAGAAAAACTGATCTCGTCTTTGTTGAAGTTTTGTTGCAAGGCCCGCAGCCATTTTTGCCCAAAAACCGGCGTGCCCAAATCCCGCACCGAGCGGGCGTAAAGGGCGTAGACTTTTTCCAAGGGCGCATGGGCGACAAATTTCAACCGCCCTTCCCCTTCGGCTTTAATCGCTTTTCTAAGATCAGCGCGCTTTTTGCGCGGGATTGCCTTTAAGGCGTCTTCTTCTGCCATGGGAAGTTTTTTTTCAAACCCTGCATAAACCCCCTCTTTGCTGAGCCAGTTTTGTGGCGCTGTGCCACCGCGCAATTCCACATAAGAGGCTTTTGCCGCCGCGCCTAATTGTTCTGCATAATCTGCCAGTGCTTTCTGGCTTGACCCATCTTCGCTTAAAATGCCGCCGCCCACGGCAAAACCGGAAGACACTAGCGAGCGCCCGAACAAGGGCGATTTCACATCCACCAGCGGTAAAATGCCGGTGATTTCTTTTTGCCGATCCCGCACTGCCAGAAATTTTATCCCATAGCCATAAGTCTGCGCCACCGATTGCAGCCAACCGATTTTATGAAAAAAACTACCCCCTGCACGGGCAACAAACGCGTCCCACTCAGAGGCGCTGGTCGCATCCAGCTCTTCTACGGGCAAGCCATAAGAAGAACCCGCGCCGGATTTCTCCAGCGCCGCCTTGGCAATGATGGGAGCGCTGGCAATCATAGTCATGCGGCGTCCTTCATTTTTTGCGACAGATAAATCTCGTCTATGCGCGACCATTTAAAATCCTGAAACAGGCGCTCAAGCTTGCCTGCCATTTTATCAAGATTAGTGTAATGGCGAAATTTCGATTTTGCTGACAGGCCGTCAACTTTTGGTTGGCCGGGATCAATTTCCCAAGGGTGGAAATAAAACACCCCTCCTTGCAATTCTTTTTCATTCAATCGACCAAGCAAATGCTTTGTCCAACCATAAGGCAAAACCCGAAACCAGCCGCCCCCGGCACAAGACAGTCTCCGCCCAAAAGCATTGACCGTTGCCACGGGAATTTCAAGAAAGTCAGATCCGGCAATCGGATTAAATGGAAGACGCGACGCATTGGGGTTGTCATAATGGTCATGGGCGATGGGGTGAATGCTGGAGCTATAATCATAGCCCGCCTCGCACAATATCTCATGGGCCCATGGCGAGCGGGCATCCAGCGAAAACCCCGCAGCACGAAAGCCGCGAATTTTTACCCCGGCAATATCTTCCAAAACTTTCCGGCTGTCGCTGGCATCTTTGACAAAGTCTTCCCGGGACTGGTCGAATATTTTCTTATGGGCCATGCCATGGCTCGCCAATTCATGGCCGCGCGCGACGATCTCACGGATAAGCGCCGGGCATTTTTGCGCCACCCAGCCAAGGGTGAAAAAAGTCGCCTTCACCTGATGGCGCTCCATCAAATCCATGGCCGCCCTCGTGGAAGTGTCAACACGCAGATCAAAACCATCCCAATCGGCCGGAGAGATTTTTTCACTTAGCGCCCAGACCTGAAAATAATCCTCCACATCAATGCTCATTCCATTGACAATGGGGGCATTTTCGGGGGCCGCATTGGAAAATGTTTTTGCGTTGGCAATGTCAGACTTGTCGTCCATAGCACCCCCCGTTTTAAGCGCGCCTGGCGGGGCCACACATTTTTTCAAGCAGGGTTTCTACTTCCTGCAATTTCTTGCCAATCAGTCGATTGCGGCGCGTGCGGCGGTTATCAAGCTCTTCAAGGCGGGCCGATATGATCTCCAGAGATTTCACCACGGCCTTCAGCTCTTCGCGAGTTTCAATCACAAAACTTTCCAACTCTTGCTGAAGCAATGCCTTCTCATCATCACTCAAGCCATCCGGCTCGTCAGCTTCGCTTTTGCTATCATCATCCGTCAGGTCAAAATCAATATTAATCTCTTCTTGCGATTGCTCATCCTGCTCCAGTGCCAAATCAACAGAAATCGCCGTTAAAGGCTCGCCTTCGCCTGTGTCATTGGCTTCCTGCGCGACTTCCTCGCTGGCTTCGCGAATTTGACGAGCAATTTCTTCCAGGCTTATTTCATCTTCCGAGCCTTGCCGCTCATCGCGCTCCCGGCTCTGATGCTCTTTGGCAATTTCCTGCGCAGCCCGCACACGGTCCAGAACCGAAAGTAATTGCGGTGCGCCTATTTGATCCTGCGGCGAGATTTCCTCAACCTGTTCAGGGGCTTGTTCTTCATCTTCACTCGCCAATTCTTCGTCTGCTTCTTGCGTCACAGGCGCGGCGTCATCATCTGCAAGTTCAA
>WFQB01000139.1 GCA_015487305.1 Parvularculaceae bacterium
GGCATGCAACACATGAGCAATGGTAAAATCCTTCAACCGCTCTGCCGGATTCTCAACCGCTTCAACTTCCAACCCGACACGCAGCATCGCCTCAACAATTTCATCAATCGAAGCGTCCGTATCCAAATGTTTTTTCAACCATGAAAGAGAAAATTTCATTTTTGATATCTTTCCTAAACCCGCACAAGTTTCATAAGTGGCTCAAAGACATATAATGCGGATTGCGGCCCGGAAGCCGGCCTTAAAAGGCGTATAATTCCACGCTGCTCCAACAAACGACCAAATCGGCGTGCAGATGGAACGGGTATTCCGCTATCTGCAACGAGCTTTGAGTTTTTAAAAATTGGGTTTGCGAATATATAATCAAGGGCCTTCATGCTCCACTTTGAAGAGAGAGCTTCTGCAAACGGCCCCTTCATTTCTTCATAGAGCGAATGAATCTTTTCCGTTATGGATAAATTATTTTCTGCCTGCTGTTTCAACATTTCCAGAAAAAACACACACCATTGCGTCCATTCGCCATGGGAAGAGACGCGCCGCATCCGCTCAATATATTCTTCCTTATTTTCTTCCAGATATCCGCTAATATAAAATTGTGGCTGGGCTATCACGCCTTTGTGCCACAAAAGGAGCGTAATTAACATCCGGCCAATTCTTCCATTACCATCCTGAAAAGGGTGTAGGGCCTCAAACTCAACATGGCTTATCGCCGTCTTCAATAGAATTTGTTCCTCGTTTTCATTCATATAACCAAAAAGCTTTTCAATACCCTCCTGCAGCTTCTCAGGTGTAATGGGAACAAACCTTATTCTTCTCTGACCCGGATCAGCGAGATAATTTTGTTCTTTTTTATACTCGCCCGGAGATTTTGTAGCCCCACGCCCAAACGAAAGAAGTTCTTTATGTAAGCTTCTAACCAACCACTCAGAAAAGGGTTGACCATTAGAGAGAGCTTGCTGTCCCTTCTTAAGGGCCCATTGGTATAAATAAGTCTCAATAGTTTCAGACCTTGCGCCCGGTCTTTTTGTCGGAGCCTCCTCAAGCTCAGCTTCATATTGCAAAATCTCATCCATCGTGCTGACCGTCCCCTCCATTCGAGAAGAAATCACTGCCTCTTGCCGCCTTAATGGCGATAACAATATCTCGCTGTCATGCATGTTCTTGAGCATTTGATCAAAGCGCGCCATCGCTTCGGTGGCAGATGCTATTTTCTTATAAAGTCTGGAATAATTGAGGTTCGGTGGCGGAAATGCGCCATAATGGTACAGAACCGCATCGGACATATCCATTTCCGAGATAATCGTGCTATTCATGGTCCTGCCACCAAACAATAATTGCTAATTTATTGGGATTTTTTATCACTTAGCTTATTTTCTTCTAACCCATTATCACTCAGCATTACAAGTGATAATTTTTGCAATGTTTCTATCACTTAAAGCCCTACCGGCTAAGCCCGGTTGCCAGATTGGGCTGGTCATTGGCATCAAACCCATAATGCTCGAGCCACCTAGCATCCGCCGCAAACATATCGCGCAAATCCGGAATACCATATTTCAACATCGCCAAACGGTCGATCCCCATGCCAAAGGCAAAACCCTGATATTCATCGGGGTCCAGCCCACAGCTTTTCAAAACATTGGGGTGGACCATGCCGCAGCCTAAAATTTCCATCCATTGATCGCCCTGCCCGATGCGCAGCTCATTGCCGACACGGCTATAGCGCACATCCATTTCCGCAGACGGCTCGGTGAACGGAAAGAAATGCGGGCGCAAACGCGTCTCAACACTATCCACTTCAAAAAACGCTTTGATGAAAGCTTCAAGCGTGCCGCGCAAATGCCCCATATGGGTCTGCTTGTCGATCACCAGCCCTTCGACCTGATGAAACATCGGCGTATGAGTCTGGTCGCTGTCACAACGATAGGTGCGCCCGGGAATGATAACCCGCAAAGGCGGCTTTTCACTCATCATGGTGCGAATCTGTACAGGGCTTGTATGAGTGCGCAACACCATGCGTTCGCCATTTTCCTTTTCATTGAAAAAGAATGTGTCGTGCATTTCCCTTGCTGGATGATCCGGCGGAAAATTCAGCGCGGTAAAATTATGAAAATCATCTTCAATATCCGGCCCTTCACGAGTTTCAAATCCCATATCCGCAAAAATCGCTGCTATTTCTTCAGCCACTTGTGTGATGGGATGAATTTTACCTTTGGGCTCCGGGCGCACCGGCAAGGTCACATCCTGCTTTTCCGTGGCCAAGCGCGCTTCCAAAGCCGCCCGCTCCAGCACGGCCTTGCGCGCTGTAATCGCCTCGCCAATACGCGCTTTCAAACCGTTTAAAATCGGGCCTTTTTCTTTGCGCTCATCCGGAGACATTTTTCCGAGCGATTTCATCTCGATGCTAATCACACCCTTTTTGCCAAGGGCAAAAACCCGCACTTCCTCAAGCGCTGCTTCACTTGCCGCCCGCTCAATCTTGCCGAGCAGATCTTGTTCCAGTTTTTTCAAATCAGCCATATCTCAAATCCCAAAGCAAAAGGCGCTATCATTAATCCTGATAGCGCCTTATCACATTTCGTTTTTCAAAACCTCTAAAAGAGGCAAATCACTACGCCAGCGCCTTTTTTGCCTGTTCCACAAAGCTTGCAAAAGCCGCAGGCTCCTGCGCAGCAATATCGGAGAGCACCTTACGGTCCACTTCGATGCCGGCTTTGGTCAGGCCATTGATAAAGGCGGAATAGGTCATGCCATGCTCGCGGGCGGCGGCATTAATGCGCTGAATCCACAAAGAGCGGAAATTGCGCTTATTAACACGGCGGTCGCGATAGGCATATTGGCCGGCTTTTTCCACGGCCTGATTGGCAACGCGGAAGACATTTTTGCGGCGGCCATAATAGCCTTTGGCAGCTTTAATAATTTTACGATGACGGGCATGGGCGGTAACGCCCCGTTTAACGCGTGACATTGGATACGCCTCCTAGCGACTATATGGCATGTATTTTTTGACGATTTTGGCGTCTGCGGATTCCATTACATCGGTCCCGCGATTTTGCCGGACCTGTTTGGTGGTCCGCTTAATCATGCCGTGGCGTTTTCCGGTCACACCGGCTTTTACCTTGCCGGAGGCCGTCATTTTAAAGCGCTTTTTAGCGCCTGACTTGGTTTTCATTTTGGGCATTTTGATCTCTTTCTAATGGTCGCCAGCAGGATAACCCGTTGATGACAAAGGATAATTCAGGAACCGCCATGGCATACCCTTAAATAAGGCCAGACTGTTCGGAAAGTGAAGCCATGCCTTATAGCCGGAAAATGACCCGAATCAACCCCTTAAACGGCGAGATTCTTTGCCTTTCAGCCGCCAATAGCTCAAGCCACCGGAAAGGTGAAAAAAGCCCATGTGATAAGAGCAAAAAGCGGCCCGACAATATACATAGACAGGCGCGATTTGCTGATAAGGAAATAAAATACCGGTATCAGCATGGCGTTGGCGGTGAGGATAAACATCTCGGTCGGCGCCGTCGGGGCCATATCCATCCAGATATCGCCATAAGCAATCTCGCCGCTCACCGCCTTGGAAATTGCGGGCAGGCCTCTGGCAAGGTCTATAGAGATGACAAGCCCAATATAGGCCTTGGACAGATCACTCAGGGTCATGTGCACGGTTTTCACAAAACTGACCAATTGTGTGGTCAATGCAAAGGCATATTCCCGCCCGGCGATAAGTCCCAAAAATACCCAAGTCGTGCTCATGGGAATATCGGAGACCTCTTTGAAGAAAAACAACAAAGACGCATAGGTAAAATCAATCACCGTGGCTGAGCGAATATCGGTGACTGCGGTTTTTGACTTCAAAATCCTCTGCACCGGCCCGCCCTTTTTGGCAAAAGTATAAGCCAAAAGCGCAATGATAACCGCCAAAGCTGTCGTCCCCTCCATGAGGGTAATTTCACGCGGCAGAAATACAAAAATATTGGCAAAATCCTGAATCAGCCAAATCCCCCAAAGATAGGCGGTGGTCACCCATTGCAACATCACCCAATAGACAATCTTGCCCGATGAAATTTTCGACGCCACCAGATAGAGAATGACAAAAAACGAAATTCCAAAACTCGCCACCATGCCCAAAGGCCCGATTGGCCCAAACCCAAGATCAATCTCGGCCATTTCCGGCATGGTCCAATAGGCAACCCCGGAGACAAGCCCGGCCACCATAAGCGAAACCAATGCGCTTGGCAGACGGCCCTTAAACTTGATGACCGCCATGGAGGCAATGAGATCAAAAATAAACCCGACCACCGGAAAGACGAGACAGGTGTTTAAAGAATAAGAGACCGGATCAATATTCAAACGGCTGGTAATAATTGGCGGCACAAAATAAATCGCAAAGCCAATAACAAAGCCCATAATGGTCGCGAGCCCCCAAGGCGCGCGCGCCCCCGGCTCATGCTCGCGAAAAAACTTCTCCAGCGAGCGCGACAACACCACATATAAAAAAGCCCCCACCGTAAAGGCGAGCCCATAACCAATCAGCGATTTTTGCAACATGGAGGTCAAGCCGCCAATGGTCGCAAAAATCGTCAACACCATGAAAGAGGTTGAAACCGGCACCCCGAAACGGGTCAAAAACACCAAGGCCAAAGGCGGCAGAGCGTGATACCATTGTGGCTCAAAAACCGGATATTTTTTGGCATTGGCAAGCCGCCCCCAAGACGGGTCCCCATCATTGATAAACCAGCCATAATAAAAGGTGAAAACCAGAATAAAGGCCGCAAACAAAAACAGCCAGAACCAGTGCAATTTCTGATTGGAATTGATAAAGGTGCCAAGCGTTTGTAGGGCATCATTACCCACCACCGCATAGGCCGCAAACGCAAACCCGATCATTGCCCAAATGCCGATTTCAAAACCCATTTTGAAAACACCCCTGTTATCAAACACGAAGGAGGACCCCCTCACCGCCCCGCCAATACAGAGATGCAATGAAAGTTTTGTGACAGCTTGCGCACTGTGTGCCGCCCCTATCCTCTTTTTTTCAAATCTGCTGTAAGGAGGGGCAACCCCGTTTAAAAATGTGAAGCAAAAATGACAAAAATCGGCATATTATTGGTCAATCTCGGCACCCCAGACGCCCCCACCCAAAAAGCGGTGCGTCGCTATCTGGCCGAATTTCTATCGGATAGACGGGTGGTCGATTACCCGCGTATTTTCTGGCTGCCTTTGCTCTATGGCATCATCTTGCCATTTCGCGCCGGGCGCACCGCGCGTAATTACGAAAAAATCTGGCACAAGGATACTAATGAAAGCCCTTTGCGTTTCTACACCCGCCAGCAATCCCAAAAACTGGCCGCACAGTTCCAAGATAAAAACCGCATCACCATTGATTGGGCCATGCGTTATGGAGAGCCTTGCGTGCAGGAAAAATTGCGTAAAATGCGCCAGCAGGACTGCAAAAAAATCCTGATCCTGCCGCTTTATCCGCAATATTCAACCACCACCAGCCTAAGCGTTGAAGATGCCATTTGGGCCGCCCTCAAACATCTCGATTGGGAACCTGAACTACGCTTTGCCCAACCTTTCTATCAGGACCCGGCCTATATCACCGCCCTGGCCGCCATCACCAAAACCCATCTTGCAAGAAAAGACACACAGCCAGAGCAGGTCATCATCTCTTTTCACGGCATCCCCGAACGCCTCGTCCATAAGGGTGATCCTTATGCGGAGCATTGCCAAGCCACCGCCAGCGCCTTGCGCGATGCCATGGGCTGGAGCGAGAGTTTCGCGCCTTTGGCCTATCAATCAAAATTTGGCCGCGAAAAATGGCTGGAACCCTCAACAGAAGAGATGGTTATCAAAGCCGCCAGCGAAGGCAAAAAAAATATCGCCATCATCACCCCGGCCTTTGTCTCCGATTGCATAGAAACCCTGGAAGAAGTGGCCATCGGCCTGAGCGAGGTTTTCAAAGAAAATGGCGGCGAAAATCTCACCCTCATCCCCTGCCTCAATGACAGCACAGAGATGATCGCCCTTTTGGAAAACCTCATTAAACAAAATTGCAGCGATTGGTTGGGGTCTTAACCCTAGAGCCTTTTCCTGTATTTCTTCGAAATCACGAAACGACTCTAGGTTTTTGTTTTGTCACCCCAGCGCCAGTCGAAGGGCCGGACGAATAAACGGTCTCACCCTGAGGAGCCGCGAAGCGGCGTCTCGAAGGGTCCACTTGTCCTAAAAGTGCTCTAGTGGATTAAAA
>WFQB01000140.1 GCA_015487305.1 Parvularculaceae bacterium
ACCTGCCTCATCTGATCGGGATTGAAGCCCATTAATCCCCCCGCGTGAATAACATTTTCACGAGCAGAAAGCTCAGGATTAAACCCCATACCCAATTCTAAAATTGCAGAAACTCTCCCCTGAACCATAATGCTGCCTGTTGTCGGTCGTAAAGTTCCCGTTATTAATTTCAACAAGGTACTTTTACCCGCTCCGTTCTGTCCGATAATACCAACAGCTTCTCCCCTCCCCACACGAAAAGAGATATCTTTCAGCACCCAAATTTCTTCCACTGGCTCAAAGCTAAAACCAAACCAATTTGCCATTCGCTTCCACTCGCCACTAAAATGACGGTAGGTTTTGCCCAATTCCCTTATCGCCAGTAGATCCCTCATAAAACATCTACCAATTCGGCGCTCGCTCGACGATAAAGAAACATAGAAAATCCAATTAGGGCCAATGCGAAGAGTCCTAACCAAAAAATAGCAGAGTGAATAACGAAATCATCAAACACCAATATTTCCTGATACCAGCTAACGATATAATACATTGGGTTAAACTTTATGATCGCGGCAACATTATCTGGAATGATGGCCACAGGGTAAACGATAGGTGTCAGCCAAAACCAAAACTGCAGAATAACTTTCATAATCTCACCCACATCCCGCACAAAGACATTCAAAACACCCAATGTGATGCCAATCCCCATAGCCAGCAAAACATTCACTAAAATAATCACAGGCAACCACAAATAATTCATTGAAGGCAAAGAACCAAATAGTAAGAAAACAAAAAAAACAGCAAGCAATAAGAACAAGTTATTCACCAGAGCATGGCCCGTGATGATAAAAGGGATTGTTATGCGGGGAAAGGATATCTTTTTCATTACGTTTGAATATTCAATATACATATTCATGCTGCGAGAGACAATTTCTGAAAACAAAGTCCAAGCTAGCAAACCCGCCAAAAGATACATGGCATATCCGTAGGACCCCTCCAATCCCGGTAGTTTTGCTGCCATAATTTTTGATAAAACCAAGGCAAATATAAGTGCTTGCGATAGAGGGTGAAGAATTAACCACGCATACCCGAAGCGGCTTCTCGAATACTGCCCTCGTATTTCCCCCTTAATCGCCGTCTGTATAAAACCACGGTTGTTCCATATTGTTCGAAAAATTTGTACAAACAGCGTCATCTCAATAAAACCTCTATCAGGCAAATTCAGCCCTCTTCTCTTTCTCACTAACACCACTTGCCAAAAACAAAAAGAGGGCCGACCGGCTGATAAGCCCCGTCGACCCTCACTTTTAATAATGTACGGCCCGTTTTCCCTACAGGAATGAGAGCATATCTGCCTCAATTAGAGAAATATCCGTGTTGACAAAAGTAATTATGACCCCCTGATCATCGAAAACCACATTACTACCGACTTGGCTTAAATTCACCAGAACATCATTGAGTGTCGTATAGCCAAAGCCCTCGAATTGCACTGTATCCCAGCTCTGTAGATTATAGACAGTGTTACTACCGGCTTCCGTTGCATCGAAGATGAAAGTATCGGAACCGCGCCCACCAAGCAAAATGTCATTCCCGACATCTCCATCAAGCTGGTTTTGCCAAACCGAAATTGTCCGCACATAAACTTCCAAGGCTGCTTCGGTGTTGGTTCGGAACTCTGCAGACTCTGAAAAGCCATTTACAACGCTCTCACGCGATGCGCCGCCAGCAAGCTCACCTGTCCAGAAGTTCAGGCCCGCCGTATCAGGCGCACGATTTAATACATTATTATAAAGCAACGTGACAAAGTCGACGTCATTCAAGGACCCATAGGTCGTCTGAAACTCAACTGAGCCTATAAAGCCTGTCGTTATGCTTTCAAGAGTGGCTCCACCTTCCAGACTACTGATATAGAACTCGAATCCCCCTTCATCTGGCTCCCTATCAAGCGTTGCCTGAAACAGTCGATATATTTGCCCCAAATATTCTGCTTGAAAGGTTTCTTGAAAATAGGCTGCAGCTGCGAAATCGGTACCAACCTGGAACTCGGCTGATTCTGAAAAACCGTTAACCACAAGCTCCCGTGACACGCCGTTAGCCAGCTCTCCAGTCCAAAAATCCAATCCTGCCGTATCAGGCGCTCGGCCAAGAACATTATTATAGAGCAATGTGACAAAATCCACATCGTTCAAGGCGCCATAAGCGGCCTGAAACTCGGGAGAATTTATAAAGCCTGTTGTAATGCTCTCTAGCGTCGCCCCTGCATCGAGCTGGTCGCCATAAAAATTTAATCCGGCAGCATCAGGTTCGCGATCAAGGGTAGCTTGATACAAGCGATAAACCTGACTTTGAGCCGCTGACATGTCGAGGTAATCGCCACCATCAAGGCGGTCATTATCAGCACCACCAAAAAGCTGATCACTTCCTTCTTGGGCATTCAAGCTATCATCACCAGCACCGCCATAGAGCCTATCATCGCCGTCGCCGCCATTTAGCGTATCCGAAACCCCACCCGTGGCGTTGAAGTCAAAATAAGGAAAGAAGGCCGCATAAGGCGATGCGCCGCCAAGCTCGTTATCAATAGAAACTTGCAACTCATATGTTGCTCCGACGGGGATCACATCAAGACCAGAAAAAGCACCGACAACAATGTAATAGGTTCCGGCAGCGTAAGGGGTCCACTCAAGGTAACTGTCACTGGAGCGCTCAACCGTACCAAAGTCAGCCTCACTACCACCACCGCCAACTGTGGCAACACTATCATCATTAAGGCGCATAATATTGCCGTTGGCATCGACAATAGCCACCATACTATCATAGCTTCCGGACGTGTTATCCATGTCAATACGAATGGTTGCGTGGGGGTTATTAACTGTAAAGGAATAATAATCCCGTGCGCCATTGCCGGTACCAAAAATTGTCACATGAGGCGTGGTGGTCGAGTCAACAATATTGGGGTTCGAAGCGAGACTAAATTCGCCAGAAATATCAATCGCCGTACCAATACTTGCATTATTGCTTGCCTGATTGGCCGTTATAGACCCGCTACCCAGTGAGATTCCGCCACCAAGGCTTGGGTCAACAATTAATAGCTGAGAAAGGCCATCAAAGTCACCAATCAGCAAATCATTGCCAACGCCACCAATCAAAACATCGCTGCCAAGACGGCCAATCAAAGTGTCGTCACCCGCATTACCATTGAGCACATTGTCACTGTCATTGCCATCCAGCAGATCGCTGCCACTACCGCCCGAAGCGTTTTCAATCACGGCATTTTGCGCAATTGTGTAACCACCTTGAATACCCTCAACAAAACTGATTAATCCCCCACCGGTTGCAGAGCCATCAATGGTCGCCTCGCCAAGGAAGATAAAGGCCCGACTGGCACCACCATAGGTAATTTCATCGGTACCGCCAGCATCCCAGATAGAGGAATAAAATGTACCTGCACCATTAGAATCTGACAGAGCATAACTATCATTGCCCGTCTGATAGTTCATATTTGCACCATACATCAGCTGAATGGCTGCAATATCCAGTGCCATGGGCGTGCCCTGCCAACCATAATCATTGGTTGTTGTGTAGAGGCCCGTTGCCCAACCATCATTGTAAGACATGGTGGTGTAGACACCCTGATTGAGGTTAAAGGTTCCCGTTGCAGAACTATCTGTGTTTGTTGGACTCGAATTAGGAATACCAGGAAACAAATCTGTATCATGAGGGTGCTCAATGCCAAGAGCGTGTCCGATTTCGTGAATAATCGTCACAAACCCATAGCCGCCCTGCAAGAGGCCAGTAGCATTCCAGCCGCTGCCATTTTGATTATATTCCCCTTCAGAAACATTATCATTGGTATCAGGAAAGTAATGAAGACCAAGCCCCCCACCGGCATCGGTTATGCTTTCAACCAGATTAGCCTCAGCCAGCGTAAAGACCTCCGTGAGGGTGATATTGGCAACATTTTCCCAAAGCTGAAACCCCAGACGAATTGCATCGCCCGCACCATCTTCCAGCCAGTCATTGGTTCCATTATTATTGAAATCAGAAAAAGCCAGATAGAAGGTGATCGGATTGGCATTATCCCAAGCGCTGCCTCCCACTAACCCTTGCAGATATTCATTAGTGATAGCACCTTCATTAAAGACATAAGCTGTGGTTGCCATGGCACCCATTCCTCCCGAATAGCGGTCATACAAAAACGAGCAGATTATTCTGCTCACTTATGGTAATTTTAGGGCAAAATTGATACAATATCCACGGAAAAAGACGGATATTGTGAGTTATGGTTACTTGAACCTCTAAAGGCGATGCCTGTCCCTCAAAAGGGGTATTTCTCCGCCAATTGGCCATTACTATACAACGCCTTGAAATTGCTTGAGTTTACCAGCTTTCTGCCAGCTTCCTGTGTAAAACGGTTAAGCTTAACCAAACCCGTCAGGATTTTTTTCCTGCCAGTGCCAATGGTCGGCGCACATCTGGTTCAGATCTTTTTGAGTTTTCCAGCCCAGAAGCTTTTCTGCCCGCGCTGCATTGGCAACAATCTCGGCAATATCACCGGCCCGGCGGCCCACCACTTTAACGGGAACTTTCTGACCGCTGGCAGCAGCAAAAGCATTGACCACCTCCAGCACCGAATAGCCGCGCCCGCAGCCAAGGTTGAAACATTCCACGCCATCCCAATTTCCGCTCAGGCCAAATCGCAATGCCGCCAAATGTCCTTCGGCCAAATCCATCACATGAATGTAATCGCGCACACCAGTGCCATCTATAGTCTCATAATCATCGCCAAACACATTGAGCGCTGCGCGTCGCCCTACCGCCACCTGCGCAATATAGGGAAAAAGATTGTTGGGAATACCCTTCGGGTCCTCGCCAATCAGGCCGGACGGATGCGCACCGACAGGATTGAAATAGCGCAAATTGATGACCTGGAACCCTGCATTGGCCGCAGCATAATCAGATAATATTTGTTCATTAAACAATTTGCTGAACCCATAAGGATTCGTCGGGCCGGTCTTGCCGCTTTCATCGACCGGCGATGCGTTTAGCTCCCCATAAACAGTTGCCGATGATGAAAAAACAATGGTCTTGCATTTTAGTTTTTCCATGACCGATAAGAGATTTAAGGTCGCCCCAAGGTTAACCCGATAATAGCGCCCCGGCTGATCTACAGATTCGCCCACCGCCTTTAACCCGGCAAGATGTATACCCCCTGCATAGTCCCGCCCTGCCAGTGCCGAACAAATGCTACCCACACAATCAGGCGCTGACAAATCCTGTTCAATCAATCGCGGTTTGGTGCCTGTTATTTTTTCTATTCGATCAAGGACCAAAGGCGAAGAATTGGAAAAATCATCAATGATGGTGATTTCATATCCGGCCTCAATCAGTAAAACAGCAATATGCGAACCGATATAACCGGCGCCGCCTGTCAATATAACCGATTTGGCTTTCATTCTCAGCCTTTAATTCGTTGTTGCGACCCAATCATCATCATCCTGCACTTCACGCTCCCACATCAGGAAGTCATAATAGCCGCACCGTTTCTGGGTTGGAAACTCGCGGCAGATTTTTGGTCGCGCTTCATAAATCGTACAATTACGCGTATCAGTATCAATAAACATACAAATGGTTTCGAAATGCTCATCGCTTTGATGGCGCAACACGCGCGGCGTTTCTTTATCGCCCTTTTTGGTAAACTTCTTGCGCGCCTGCTCTTCGCTCAAATTGAAATGTTTGGCGAGACGCGCAATATCGCGATCCGTAGCCGCAATATGGGTATAGGAACAACAATAGGCTGCACAGGCCAGGCAGTCATATTTTTGGGCTTTTTTCTTGTTTTTCTTTTTTTCTTTGACTGACATGGATACTCCAAACAATGGTCTATATTGGCAATGGCGATCAGTCTTAACCTTGCTATCTTAATAAGCTGATCACTGGCGATTCGAGGCTTATTACCCCGAACCCTCTCTATAATCCACAAAGTTTTTCGTTTTATTAACCATAGGCCTTAACCTGATCGCAATGCGCCTTGCGCTATCCTTGTCGGCAATATCGAACTGGCGGGCAAATATCGGGCAATAATCCATGTTCAGGGCATTTAAACAAAATGAACGCGGCAATATGGCTATATTCATGGCTATAGCCATTGTGCCTATCATCTTTTCCATCGGTATCGCCCTAGATCGCTGGCAGGCCAATAATGCCAGAATTGAGTTACGCAGCGCCAGTGATGCTGCCGCTTTGGCCGCCGCCTATGCGTGGCGGGAAAATCCAACCGCAACCCTCACCCAGCTACAAAACATTGCCCGCGATAATTTTGAAGCCAATGCCAAATCAGCCGCCTATCAGATATCAACAACAAGCCTGAATTGGAATTTGGGCGATATCAAGCAATTCTCATTCACCTCTATTGCAAATCTCAAGCCGGGCTTAAGTGCCTCCATGGGAGCAAACACAATCAGCGTCACCAATGTCTCAACGGCGAATGTTGAAACCGCTGACACCCTTGAAATCGCTCTGGTTGTCGATAATTCTCACTCCATGCATGATCCGGTAAAGCTAAACGCCCTGATCACTGCCACCACCAATCTCATCAACACCTTCATCATCTCCGGCGATAATACCACGCGGATTGCCCTCATTCCCTATGATGATTATGTCAATATCGGCCTCGCCAATCGCAATCAACCTTGGATGAGTGTTCCAGCTGATTATGTAGATGGCAATGGCAAATTACAAAGTTGGAATGGTTGCGCCGGGTCGCGCAATTACCCCTTAAATACCCGCGATGAGGACTATAATACCACACCCGTGCCGGGCGTTTTGGGTGATGATTGCCCTGCCGAATTAATGCCCCTTACCTCCAATAAAGCGGCCTTATTGGCCCGCGCCGCCGCCATGGATGAAAAGGGAGAGACCTATATCCCTGCCGGGCTAATATGGGGCTGGCGCTCCCTGTCCCAAGCAACCCCGCTGACTGAAGGCAATAACCCCACCTATATGGACGCCAATAATGGTAAGAAAATCCTGATACTCACCGCCGCCAGAGGCAATACAGTTTCTCCGGCCTATCCAGCCCACGACAATAACAATACCAGCCTGTCAGACGCCCTGACCACGGAAATATGCGAGGCCATCAAAGCTGATGGCATCAGAATTTACGCCATCGCCATAGAGCCTACCGGCACTAGCCTGACCAATCTCCTGAAATCCTGCGCCTCCAGCAAAGCGACCTTTTTTGTCGCCTATAAAGCCAGCAATCTCGATGATATATTCAGTACTATCGCCGATAAGCTGGCTCCGGTCTGGCTGTCAGAATAGACAAAGAGCGAAAAATAGTTCCGGTTTTTCCGGAAGTGCTCTACATTCATTCCCATGAACAATTCTGAGCTTCTCTCCAATGACACCGCCCCTTCCCCGAATGGCTTTATCCAGCATGGGGAGGAAGGCTTTGCTGGCATGCGCAAGGCCGGGCGTCTAGCCGCTGAATGCCTTGATATGCTGGTGCCGCTGGCCAAGCCCGGCATCTCAAGCGCGGCCCTCGACAGGGCAGCCTTTGAATTTGTCATGGATCATGGGGCAAAACCCGCCTGTCTTGGCTATCGCGGCTATCGCCACACCACCTGTATTTCCATCAATCATGTGATCTGCCACGGCATCCCTTCGGACAAGCCTTTGAAAGAGGGCGATATTGCCAATATTGATGTCACATTAATCGTTGATGGCTGGCATGGGGATACCAGTCGGATGTTTTATTTTGGCGAGCCATCGGTCCTCGCCAAACGCCTCACGGACACAACTTTTGAAGCCATGTGGAAGGCGATTGAAATCGTCAAACCCGGCGCGACTTTGCGCGATATTGGCGAGGCCATCCAGACCCATGCGGAGGCCGCCGGTTTTTCTGTGGTGCGCGATTTTTGCGGCCATGGGGTCGGGCAGGTTTTCCATTGCCCACCCAATGTCGTCCATTATGCCTCCTATAAGGATCGCTTTGGCAGCCACCAGACCCCTGCAACGCCCTTGGTCGAAGGCATGTTTTTCACCATCGAACCCATGATTAATACCGGCAAGCCCGATGCCAAGGTCAAACGCGATGGCTGGACCGCTGTTACCCGTGACCGCTCTTTGTCAGCACAATTTGAGCATTGTATTGGCGTCACCAAGGATGGCTTTGAGGTATTTACAAAATCCCCGGCGGGTTTTGATCGCCCTCCCTTTAAGGGGTGAACCCTTCATGCCTGAGCAGATAAAGCCCGAGGGTAATTTAAACGCCGGCCACCGCCAGCGCCTGCGTCAGCGCTTTTTAAAAGCCGGCATTGATGGTGTACAGGATTATGAATTGCTGGAGCTTGTCTTATTTCGCGCTATGCCAAGGCGCGATGTCAAACCTTTGGCAAAAACCCTGATTAGAAAATTTGGCTCCTTTGCCGATGTCATTCAAGCCCCGCCCCACCGCCTTGCGGAAGTTAAAGGCATTGGCGAAGCAGCTATTACCGAAATGAAAATCATCGCCGCCACCGCCATAAAGCTGGCGCAAGACAATGTCCTGTCGCGCCATGTGATTTCCTCCTGGGAAGATTTGCTCGCCTATTGCCAGTCGGCGATTGGCTATGAACCTATTGAGCAATTTCGCATTTTATTTTTAGACAATAAAAATATTTTAATCGCCGATGAAAAACAGCAATCGGGCACAGTTAATCACACCCCCGTATATCCGCGAGAAGTGGTAAAAAGAGCGCTAGCGCTAGAAGCCTCCTCCATCATCCTCGTTCACAACCACCCCTCCGGTGATCCAACCCCGTCCAAGGCCGATATTCAAATGACCATGCAAATCATGGACGCCGCCGCGGCTTTGGGTATTCGTGTCCATGATCATTTGGTGATTGGCCGTGGCAAGCATGTGAGCTTTAAATCGCTGGGATTGCTTTGAGCCATGATTGAAAAGCGCTCCGTCACCCTGTCCGGCCACCGCACCAGCCTGTCTCTGGAACAAGATTTCTGGCAGGAATTGCAACACATCGCCAAAACCAGAAATTGCTCCCTTGCCGCCCTCATCGGCAGAATTGATGCAGAACGCCTGAAAGAAAAAAAACCGCCCAACCTATCCTCGGCCTTGCGGGTGTTTGTTTTGCGGGAGGTGAAGAGCGGGCGGTGAAGCGATTAAGAAGAAGCAGACTCATCCTGAGGTGCGAGCGCCAGCGAACCTCGAAGGATGGAAACTGAAGAAACCAAACTTCAACAAATGCCAGCACTTGCTTACAAGCCGCGCAAGTCTCTTGCAGAAATACCGCACTCTACCGCCATCCTTCGAGGCTCGGCTTTGCCGAGCTCCTCAGGATGAGTAAGAAAATAGTGGAGAGAACCCTATTGAAAAGAAGAAACGCGCTCATCCTGAGGAGCTGCGAAGCAGCGTCTCGAAGGATGGAAACAAAGCACCCAAACCCGCAACAGACAGTTCAAACCTCAACCCGCTTTTCTTTCCACTGGTCGAACTGATCCCACACGCCCTCTTCGCCATGCCATTCCCCTTGGGTTGCCCCTTTGGAATATTCGGTGGCGCGGGCTTCAAAGAAGTTTGCGTGCTCAACACCGTTCAAGATTTCTGTCAGCCATGGCAGCGGGTGTTTTTCAACCCCATAGATTTTCGGCAGTTCCAATTGTTCAAGACGCCAGTCGGCAATATAGCGGATATAGGATTTGATATCTTCCGGAGTCATGCCTTCCACTGGGCCCATCTCAAAGGCAAGGTCAATAAATTTGTCTTCCAACCCGACCACGGTTTTGCAGCAATCAATAATATCATCGGCGACCGATTTGGTAACGCAACCGGTTTCCTTGGCGAAGGTGTGATAGAGCTTGATCATGCCTTCGCAATGCAGGCTTTCATCACGAATAGACCATGTGACGATTTGCCCCATGCCTTTCATCTTGTTGAAGCGTGGGAAGTTCATCAGCATGGCAAAAGAAGCAAATAATTGTAAGCCCTCGGTAAAGCCGCCAAACATGGCGATGGACCGGGCGATATCTGCATTGGTCTCCGTGCCAAATTCCTGCATGTAATTATGCTTGGCCGCCATGCTTTCATATTCCATAAACGCCGAAAATTCTGATTCCGGCATACCAACGGTTTCAATCAGCAAAGCATAAGCGGCAATATGCACGGTCTCGATATTGGAAAAGGCCGCAATCATCATTTTCAGCTCGGTTGGTTTGAACACCCGCGCATAATGCTCCATATAATTATCGTTGACCTCGATATCCCCTTGGGTAAAGAAGCGGAAAATCTGGGTCAGCAAATTGCGCTCATTATCGGACAGATGGTTCGCCCAATCCTTGCAGTCTTCACCAAGCGGCACTTCCTCCGGCATCCAGTGAACCTGTTGCTGGCGCCGCCAGAAATCATAGGCCCATGGATAGCGAAACGGCTTATAGCCGATGGACGGGGTCAAAAGGCCGGGAAGATTGATTGCGGATGCGTCTGCCATGATGCGGGTCCTTTTCGCGAGGGAAGTCATGAGAATCAGAATTTCACAGCCCACTATATATGGTGTTTTTTGCCATGGAACCCCCAAAATATCCCCAAATATGGGATTTAAGCCTTTTAATCGACACGCCTCCGAAACGGCCCTTTTATGGCGCAATAGGGGCTCGCAAAAATGTGACAGCGGGCCTGTTTGATGTGAATGAGAGGCGCTATTGCCTAAGCCTTATCAGCGCTAGATTAACCCATCACAACCAATAAATCTCTGGAGCCGCCCCATGAAGCCATTAGCAAAACCATTCATCCGCGCTTTCTTCGCCCTATTGGCCAGCGCCCTCTTTGCCACAGCCCATGCCCAACAAAATGATGGAGAAGAAATGGCCAGTGCCATTTATGCGGGCGGTTGCTTTTGGTGCATTGAGGCAGATTTTGAAAAGCTCGACGGGGTCATCGAGGCGATTTCCGGCTATTCCGGCGGCGCGCTGGAAAATCCCACCTATGAGCAGGTCTCTTATACAAAGACCGGCCATTATGAAGTGGTGAAAGTCATCTATGACCCCGAAAAAATCAGCTATCGCCAGCTGACCGATTATTTCTTTCGCCATATCGACCCGTTCGATGCCAAGGGCCAGTTTTGCGACAAGGGCAGTTCCTATTTAAGCGCCGTCTTTGTCGACAATGAACAAGAGCGCGCCATTGCCGAAAATGTAAAACAACAGGGCGAGACCTTATTGGGCAAAAAATTTGTCACGCCCATACTGGATCGCGCAATCTTTTGGCCCGCCGAAGATTATCATCAGGATTATTACAAGAAAAATCCGCGCCGCTATAAATTTTACCGCACCAGTTGCGGCCGCGATGCAAGGGTCAGGCGCATCTGGGGCAAGCATTGAAAACACTCTCCTGCCCAAGCCACTATAATAAAAAACCCCGGACCATGAAGGACCGGGGTTTTCAATTTTGTTAGTGTCAAACCTTACGAAGCGTAATATTCGACCACCAGATTTGGCTCCATCTTGCACGGATAAGGCACATCGGCAAATTCTGGAATACGGACAAAAGTTGCTGTCATTTTATTAGGGTCAACATCCACATAATCAGGAATATCGCGCTCTGAAGATTGCAGAGCCTCAAGAACCAGCGCCATATTTTTAGAACGCTCACGCACTTCAACCACATCACCGGGCTTTAGACGATAAGACGGAATATTGGTTTTAACGCCATTGACCTTAACAT
>WFQB01000141.1 GCA_015487305.1 Parvularculaceae bacterium
AGGCCACCGCCAGCACCTCACCGTGCTGCGGGTCACCGACATTCTGACAGATGGCGCCAAACCAAAAGCCGCAAAGAAAACAGCGCCTAAAAAGGCCGCCGTAAAAACCGAAGCCCCGAAAAAAGAGCCCGCTAAAAAAGCGGCTCCCAAGGCCGCAGCAAAAACAGCGCCAAAAGCGGACTTTGTAGACGATGTCTCGCTCATTTCCGGCGTTGGTCCGGTGTTGAAGAAGAAGCTCGCAGAATTCGGCGTTTCTTCGCTGAAAGACATTGCGGCCATGAAAAAAGCCGATGTTGAAAAAATGGATGAGGCCTTAAACCTTCGCGGTCGCGCCGAGCGTGATGAGTGGGTTGAGCAGGCCAAGGAATTAATTGCAGGCAAACCGCCCCGGGCCAAAGTGGACCAGGACGCGGCAGCGAAAAAGAAATAGGAGTACGGAACCATGGCACATAAAAAAGCAGGCGGTTCATCCCGTAATGGTCGCGATTCAGCAGGGCGTCGTCTAGGCGTTAAAAAATCTGGCGGCCAAGCCGTAATTCCGGGCAATATCATCATTCGCCAGCGCGGCACCAAATTTCACCCCGGCGTGAATGTTGGCATGGGCAAGGATCACACGATTTTCGCCACCACAGAAGGTCGCGTCTCTTTCGCCACCAAACGCGGCAACCGCACCTATGTGAGCGTCGAGCCAGCGGAATAGTTTTTAAAGGCAAAGTCTTTTGTAAAAAAAGGAGGGCTTTGGCCCTCCTTTTTGTTTTAGAAAGTGAGGGTTTTACCAAGAAACCAACCTCATCCTGAGCCTGTCGAAGGATGAAGCCTGCCTGCCCTTATAGAGGAGAGGAGCGAAGGATAAGACTATGTCAGATTTAGAATCTATTCAGACCCAGCGATTGCACTTGCGCCCGCTGACGGTAAAAGACGCCCCCGCCCTTTATGCGGCGGTCAATGATTTTGATGTCATAAAAATGACCGCCACATGGAAATGGCCCATTGACGAGGCGTTTGTGCGGGGGTGTTTGGTCAAGTGGCAAAAGGGCCGCGGCAAAACGCAGCTTGGCTATGGCATTTTTGTTGATGATGTTTTAATCGGTGATATGGGTGGCGGCATTGAGGTCCATAGAGAAAATGGCCAAGAAGTTATTTTCATCGGCTATATGATTGGCAAAAAATGGTGGGGGCAGGGCTATGTTAGCGAAGCTGTGCCAGCCCTTTGTTCGGCGCTCTGGTCACGCCTTGGACCTTATGATATTTATGCGGAACATTTTTTCGATAATCCGGCGTCGGGCCGTGTATTGGAAAAATGTGGCTTTCGCCATATCGGTGCCGCTCCCTTGCAATGGTGCGAAGCGCGACAGAAGAAAATACCCGGCGAGCAATTTATGCTAAAAGCTGAAAGCGCCTTATGAAATTTCTCGACCGAACAAAAATCTATGTAAAAAGCGGCAAGGGTGGCAATGGCTGCATGTCCTTCCGGCGGGAGAGATATGTGGAATTTGGCGGCCCCGATGGTGGCGATGGCGGGTGCGGCGGTCATGTCTTTGCCCTTGCTGTCGACAATCTCAACACATTGATTGATTATCGCTATCAACAACATTTCAAAGCTGAAACCGGCACTCATGGCATGGGTCGCAATCGCACCGGCAAGGATGGCGCAGATTGCATCATCAAGGTCCCCGTTGGCACACAGATTTTTGAAGAAGATGAAGAAACCCTGATCGCCGATTTGGATGAGCTGGGCAAAAAAGTGCTGCTCGCCAAAGGCGGCAATGGCGGCTTTGGCAATGCGCGATTTAAAACTCCGGCCAATCAGGCCCCGCGCCGGGCCAATCCCGGGCAACCAAGCGAAGAGCGCACCTTGTGGCTGCGGTTAAAACTCATCGCTGATATTGGCCTTTTAGGCTTGCCGAATGCTGGTAAATCAACCCTGCTTGCCGCCGTTTCAGCCGCCAAACCAAAAATCGCCGACTATCCGTTTACAACCCTGCATCCCAATCTTGGCGTGGTGCGGGTTTCGGCGGGCGAAAGTTTTGTCATGGCGGATATTCCCGGCCTTATTGAAGGGGCCCATGAAGGCGTCGGCATTGGCGACAGGTTTCTCGGCCATGTGGAGCGCTGCGCGGCTTTATTGCATTTGGTGGATGCCAGCGCCGATGATGTGGTCGCAAGTTATAAAACCGTACGTGGCGAGGTCGAAGCCTATGGCGGCGAACTGGCCGAACGCGTTGAGATTGTTGCCCTCAACAAAGTGGATTTGATTGAAGAAGATTTACTGGCCGAGAAGAAAGCTGCCTTGGAAAAAGCCCTCGGCAAAGATGTGGCTCTTATTTCCGGCGCTACCCAAAGCGGTGTTTCCGATTTGCTGAAATCTTTATTGACCATAATCAAGCAGCAACGCGAAATTTTCAATAAAGAGAAAAAGCAACGCGCCCTTCGAGAAGCCCAAAATGGGGGTAAGAGCGATTGGGAGCCTCTCACTTAAGGGTAAACAAAGGCGAGATAAATGTCAGAGGTAGAAAACCTGTTGCGTCAGGCGCAAGAAAAAATACAAGCCAAAGACTGGCCGCAGGTCGCCGTCATTCTTGAGCAAGCCTTTGCAGCCTCTGACGACAAAGGCCAAAAATCCGCCATTGCCGGGCAATTGGGCGGATTTTATTATAAAAGCAAAAATTATCCTGCGGCTGTCACATGGTTTGAACAATTGACCAATTTACAGCCCGGCGAAGCCCCTTGCTGGTATGATCTAGGCCGGGCAAAACAATTCTCCGGCGATGAGGACGGGGCAAGAAAAGCCTATCTAAAAGCCTTGCGCCAAAACAATACTCATACGGGTCATTATCTGGCTGCCGGGGCAGCCCTTTATCGGGCGGGCCGCGAAGGGGAGGCTTTACAGGTCTGGACATTGGGCGATGATCGCGATCCGACGCTGCGTCAGGTGCAGTTTAATCTGCAGGCAGATCAAACAATCAGAGAAGAATCCCATCTGGCCGATCAAACCTTTCGCAGAATATTTTCAGAGCTGCACCGAAAAACCATTGCCGCCCAGCCAGATCAAGAAAAATTACAGCGGGTTGTTAATTCCATCTGGTGTCAAACCCATGACGGTCCGGTTGAATTTCCAGTGCCGCAATTACAGCCGCAGTTCTTTTATATGCCAGACCTGCCTCCTATTGCGGTTTTTGATTGCGCCCATGAGCCATGGGTTGCGGCGCTTGAGGCGGCCACAGATGACATTCGTGCTGAATATCTAAATGCCATAGAGCAAGGCATGAAGGGTGCACCCTATGTTCAGGAGACCTCCTTTTTGCGTGGCGACTGGGATAAATTACGCGGCAAGGATATTTGGAATTCCATTCATCTGTATAAGGATGGTCAATTACAAGAGGGCATCAAAGACGCCTTCCCAAAAACCTTGAAAGCGCTGGATCAGGCACCTATTACGCAAATAGGCGGTAATCCCATTGAGGCATTTATCTCGGTGCTAAAACCCGGTGCACATATTCCGCCCCATTATGGTCTCACCAATATTAGAATGACCACCCATTTGCCGCTGATCGTGCCAGAGGATTGCGCCATTCGCGTCGGCGATGAGATATTGCATTGGCAGGAAGGAAAAATTCTTGCCTTTGATGATAGCTTTAATCACGAGGCGTGGAATAAGTCAGATAAAACCCGGGTGGTTCTGATCTTTGAAGCTTGGGCCCCTGACCTAAGTGAAGCAGAGCGAAAAGCCATCAGCGCCAGCTTTGAAGCGCGCAATCAATGGCTGAAAAACCGAAAAATTCCGAAAGATTGATTTTAAGAAGGCCGCACTTCCGTAAACCGACCATATTTGCGAAAGCGATAAAGATAGGTCGGCAATATCGCTTCCATCGTGTCGGGGGTGATGCCAAGAGCCTCAAAGCCAATGGCATCTTCGCTGACCACATTATCAGCCTTCAAAAGCCTTACCTGATCGGCGGTAATGGGAGCCGGCACAAGGCCAAAGCTAAGCGCGGCTACCAAATCCCCCGTGGCACCCATCATCCCGGCAATGGGAAATGGCAAAGGCAGCATTAAAACCTTGCGGTCAATAATGCGTGCGGTCAGCGCCATTAGCTCTTTAAAATTTGCGACTTGTGGTCCGCCCAATTCAAAGGTCTTGCCGCGATGGCCCGGGTTTTCCAGCGCCGCACAAATAGCATCGGCAACATCATCCACATAGACCGGTTGAAAGCGCGTCTTGCCACCGCCGATAAGCGGTACAGAGCGAAACAGCGCCATCATTTCGCCAAAGCGATTAAAAAAATCATCTTCCGGGCCAAAAATAACCGAAGGCCGCATGATAACAGCTTGCGGGTGGGCCTTGCGCATGGCCTCTTCGCCAAGAGCTTTGGTGCGAGCGTAATGGCTGGGGCTATTTTTATCTGCGCCAATGGCGGAAATATGAACAATGTTTTCAATTCCGGCTTCACTGGTTAGCTCAGCAATAATGCGTGCGCCATCTGTCTGCACAGCCTCAAATGTTTGCGGGCCCTGCTTGGCCAGAATGCCAACCAGATTGACAACCGCATCAGCTCCGTCAAGCGCGTTGAGAACAGAATCGCGATAGCGAATATTGGCCTGCGCCAGATGGATTTGCCCGACAGCGCCCAAGGGCCGCAGAAATTGCGCCAGATGGGGCCGCCGTACAGCCACCCGCACTCGCCAGCCGCGCTTGGCCAGCTCGCGCACCACATGGCGACCAACAAAGCCCGACCCACCAAAAACCACCGCTAATTTGCTCATATTCAACCTTATAATTTGGTCATTAATGTCGCCCCAAGGGGTAACGCAAAACGGATCGCGGATCAAATATTAGCTGACGAATATCAGGGGGAAAGGAGCAGCCCGCCAAAACTGTCCCCGAGCCTGAAAACCAATTTAAGATAACGCCTTACGGGCCTGCCGACAGGCCTTATTATTAGCTCAGTCTTAGATGGATTTTGCGGTTAATCGCGAATTAGAACAGGAAATCCGGGAAATTTTCATGGTCAGCCATCCCGGATGGCACCACGACAAGCCCCCGGCGGGAAAACGAATTGACAAGCAGCCCTGTGGGCCGTAATCACCAGCCCTTCTGGTCCCCCTTGCCCAGGTGGCGGAATTGGTAGACGCGCTGGCTTCAGGTGCCAGTGGCCGCAAGGCCGTGGAGGTTCGAGTCCTCTCCTGGGCACCAAAGCGATTTCCAAGAAAATCTCACAACATAAAATAAAGCAAGAAAATCAGTGCTTTGATGTTGTTTTTCCACTGTCTTTGTCCGATGTGGTGCGGTGAAATTTGTTGGTATTATTGTTGGTATCCTAGGCCCTTAAATTGTTGCGTAGCGGGGGTGATACCAACAAAAGTACCAACAATGGCCCTTACAGACC
>WFQB01000142.1 GCA_015487305.1 Parvularculaceae bacterium
GCTCGGAGATGTGTATAAGAGACAGGTATGAGCCGGCAAATGCTCCGCTAAAAAGCTTTCAACAGCTTCAAAGAACAGGATTTCATTATCCAAATCCCATCCAGTATGGCCATCGCCTTTTAATTCTATAAATTCAAAATCCACCTTAGCCCGCTTCATGGCGCGAACCATGCGCTCGGCATGTTTGATATTAACAATTCCATCAAGATTACCATGGGCCAGCAGAACAGGAACCCGCAATTTATCTGCATGATTAACCGGTGAGATAGATTTAATATGAGCGCGCTCTGTCTGCAGGACGCCAATTGACTTTTGCCAATATTCCAACGCAGAAGAATCGCTACCAAAATACCGCAAGATCTCTTGCAAGTCCCAGACAAGATCTGTCGGTGCCGCACCAGCGATAATACATTGATAAAGTTCCGGGGTTTTAATCCCGCCCATCAGTGCCACATAGCCGCCATAAGAATATCCAAATATGCATGTTCGATTTGCAGGTGCACGACCCGTCTCATGCAAATATTTAACGGCATCCGTCACATCGTCCTGCATCAACCCGCCCCATTGCCCATAACCAGCCTCAGCAAAGGCCCGGCCATAGCCTGAGGAACCTCGGAAATTTACCTGCAAAACCTGATATCCACGGCTTGCCAAAAATTGCGCCCATGCATCATAGCCTTGTATGTCTCTTACCTCAGGCCCCCCATGTGGCATCATGATCAAGGCGGCGGCTGGATTGGCACCCCCTGCCGGATGGGTAAGATAACCTCGTATAGTCGTGCCATCACGCATGGGCACATCAAGTATTTCTGTTGCTCCCAACTGACTGGCTCTTATATCCGGGCGCATGGTAAACAATAACTCGATCTTTCGTCCTGAAAAATCATACAGATAATAGGCGCCAGGGTTTTGCGGGCCGGAAACATAAAGAACAGCTTTTGTGCCGTCTTTCGTAAAACCCAGCAGATTGACATTCTCTTTAAAATCAAAAAACTTATTTAAGGAATCCATATGCTTTTGCAGATCGGGATCTGTTAATTCATAGCGCAACCGATCTTCAAAATACCACACGCCGGCATAATCTCCCGTGACCAGACTGCGCACAACGCCGCCGACATCATATTTTTCGTGTTCAAAAACAGTTTCAATATAGCGGTTTTCTTTTAGATCGAATATTTTAACGGCACGCCTTGGGTCGTCCTCCTCATCTGATATGACATAAATCTGATTGGAGACCCCTGTGGGCGCCACTGGCGTAAACTCAAACACTTCCTCATTATTGCGTCGGCTGGTTCGTATTGTTCTGATTTTCTCCCATGCCTGTGTTTCATCAGACCAGGCAAATACATCAATACGGGACCCCTTATAATTGCGATCAAACCGAATAATCGGCTTACCTTGTCTGTCTGTATACCATTGAAAAGTATCTTTCGTGCCATTGGTAACTTGTTCTGCAGCCCCGGTCAGAACATTCACCTTAAACAAATCATAAACCCTATTTTTTGTAGCAGGCATTAAAATATGATCCGGATCGTCTCGTAAGAGATTGACCACTTGTGTCAAATTATTATTCGATCGCTCAATACCGGCCTCATCATCAAACAAAACCACAACATTACCGCCATCACGATCCATCGCCATGACCCGCGATCCGCCAAAGGCAAACCGCGTTCCCCGATCATTCATCGTAAAACGACGCGCAAAAGCGGCCAGCAAACGATCTTCATTTGCCCACTCAAACCAACGAATATGGAGATCATCGGGCATAGGAAAAACTGTCGTGTCTTCCACACCTTCAATATCGATAACCAGAATAAAATATTTAGCGCGATATTCTTTTCGATTCTCTCTGCACTTTTCGGGCTTGTCCTTTTTCACCCGGTCATAGCTATCAAGACAAACTCTTTTCGTCTCCGATCGGACAAGAGCAAGATAACGCCCCGATGGCGACAGCTCTGCCATCGAAAATCGTGGCTCCTTGAACAAATCAAAGGCCGAAGGCGGTGCCGCAAAAGCAATAGTGGGGGCCAGCCCTAGAAAAATAATAATGGTCAAAAGATAACCCAAGACCTGCATTCGGGCATAGCCAGTATTTTTCATGAATTTCCCCTGATAAGAATAAGTATAGTTGGAAATTATTACGCATGATTGGCGGGCATTCAAGGACAAAGAGGATCGCAAAAAGCCGGTTTTCCACGGTTTCTCGCTTTTTCTTGAAGCTTTGTGTCTGGTCAAAGCCGGGCAAAATCGCTAAGCACGGGGGCCATGAAGGCGGGGGAGTCCCGCCTGAATATATATTTCGCTAGCAAGGGTATTTTTTCCATGAAAGTAGCAATGATCGGAACAGGCTATGTGGGTCTTGTATCGGGGGCTTGTTTTTCCGATTTCGGCCATGAAGTGATTTGCGTCGACAAGGATGAGGATAAAATCGCCCGCCTCAACCAAGGAGAAATTCCAATTTATGAGCCGGGCTTGGAAGATCTGGTGGCTGAAAATGTCAAAGCCGGTCGCCTTTCTTTTACCACCAATCTCACCGATGCCGTGCCTGATGCGGATGCGGTATTTATTGCGGTTGGCACGCCCTCTCGGCGCGGTGATGGTTTTGCAGACCTGTCTTATGTTTTTTCTGCCGCCGAAGAAATTGCCGCGAGCCTTAAAGATTACACATTGGTTGTTACCAAATCCACTGTCCCCGTGGGCACGGGCGCTGAAGTTGAAGAAACCATTCGCTTGGCCCGGCCTGATTTTAAACCGGGTGTAGATTTTTCCGTTGCCTCCAATCCTGAATTTCTGCGCGAGGGCGCGGCCATTTCCGATTTCAAACGCCCGGACCGTATTGTGGCCGGGGTCGAAGATGAAAGAGCGCAAACCACCCTTAAAGAATTATATCGCCCGCTTTTTTTAAACGAAACGCCGATTGTTTTTACCAATCGCGCCACTTCCGAGCTGATTAAATATGCCGCCAATGCTTTTCTGGCGACCAAAATTACCTTCATCAACGAGATGGCGGATTTGTGTGAAAAAGTTGGCGCCAATGTGCAGGAAGTTGCCAAAGGCATCGGCCTTGATGGCCGCATCGGCGCGAAATTCCTCCATGCCGGGCCCGGCTATGGGGGCTCTTGCTTTCCAAAAGACACGCTGGCGCTGGTGCGCACCGCGCAACAATTTGACGCGCCGACCAAAATTGTCGAGGCCGTGGTTGATATTAATGACAATCGCAAAAAAGCCATGGCCGGGCGGGTCAAACAGGCTGTTGGCGGCTCGCTGAAGGGCAAAAAGATTGCTATTTTGGGCCTCACCTTCAAACCGCATACGGATGATATGCGCGACTCGCCTTCGTTGGATATTATCCCCATGTTGCTGGCTGATGGCGCCAGCATTTGCGCTCATGATCCCGTTGGCATGGAAGAGGCGCGCAAGCATTTTACCGATAGCATCACCTATTGCGATAGTGCTCATGATGCTTTGAAAGGCGCGGATTGCGCGGTTATCATTACCGAATGGGATGAATATCGCGCTTTGTCGAGCGATCGCTTAAAAAACCTGATGGCCAAGCCAGTGCTGGTGGATTTGCGCAATATCTATGCGCCGGAATTGATGGCCGAGGATGGGATTGACTATCATTCCATCGGTCGGCCCTATATTGCGCCCAAAGCCTAAAGCGTCTTTACCCAAATTTCCCGATACCATTTGCCAAAGCGTGCAAGCCCTTCGGCAAGGGTGATTTTCGGTGCGTAATCGAGCTCTTTGCGGGCGCGGTCAATATTGGCCCAGGTCCGCTCCACATCGCCTTTTTGCATAGGCAGAAAGGTTTTTTCCGCCACCTGCCCCATGGCTTTTTCAACCCCGGCAACAAGGCTCATTAATTGCTCAGGGTTGTCATTGCCGAGATTATAAACACGGTGCGGATGGGTGAGGTCTTCGCGCTTGTCTACCGGGCGATCAAACGCTGCCAATACGCCTTCCACAATATCGGAGATATAGGTAAAATCCCGGCTCATCTCGCCATTGTTGAAAATCTTGATGGCGCGGCCCTCACGAATGGCATCGGCAAACAGCCAATAAGCCATATCCGGACGGCCCATCTCCCCATAGACGGTAAAAAACCGCAAACCGGTGAGCGGTATTTTATAAAGCCGTGCATAGGAATTGGCCATCAGCTCATTGGATTTCTTGGTCGCCCCGTAAAAGGAAACCTGATCATCAGTCATATCCGTTTCAGCAAAGGGAATTTTTTTATTCCCCCCATAAACCGAAGACGATGACGCATAGACGGTATTTTTAGGCTCCACGCGGCGGGCAAGCTCCAGAATATTGCCATGACCGACCAGATTAGACGCCACATAGGCGGCGGGGTTATCAATCGAATAGCGAACGCCAGCCTGCGCCGCCAGATGGATAATGCCGGTGACATCAACCCCGGAAACTGCCGCTTCCAGCGCTTTGCTGTCAGCAATATCAAGCGCATGAAAGGTGAACGCTTTTTCCCCTGACAGGCAGGCAAGGCGCATCTGTTTCAACGCCGGCGTGTAATACTCATTGAGATTATCAATACCGATAACCTGTTCGCCCCGTGCCAGCAGGGCCTTTGCCACATAATGACCGATAAAACCGGCTGCGCCTGTCACTAAAATCGCCACAGTTAAAAAAACTCCCTTAAAAGCCTTGGCTGCATGGCTCGCTTTTGACCGATGCTTTAAACTGCGTCAATAACAAGCCTTGGCTATTGTTGTTATAGTGACCCTACGCCGAATGCACAAAATTGGAAGCCCGCCCGAACATGCCAAATCCGCTGCCCCTTACAGGTAAAACTGCCGCCATTGGTCTTTTGGGGGGATCTTTTAATCCGCCCCATCAAGGCCATCGGGAAATTTCTCTGGCGGCGCTGGAGGCCATGGACCTCGATCAGGTCTGGTGGCTGGTTAGTCC
>WFQB01000143.1 GCA_015487305.1 Parvularculaceae bacterium
CTATCGGGCAGTTGGAGAAAATTTGCCGCCCTGATGTGCGGTTTAAGGACCCGTTTAATGATGTGCGTTCGGTCAAGGATTATCAGAAAATTTTAACCCATATGTATAGTCAGGTTGAAGAGCCAAGCTTTATCATTCTCGACAAGGCTTTTTCCGGCGATCATTGCTATGCCAAATGGAAATTTTCTTTCATTAAAGATGGTCGGCAAAACAGTTTTATTGGTATGAGTGAAATTATTGCCGATGATGCGGGTAAAATTATCGCCCATATTGATTACTGGGATACGGGCGAGCATATTTATTCGAAAATTCCGGTCCTTGGCGGCATCATCCGTTTCATTCGCAAAAAATTGTCTATCGAATAGAGATTTATTGACTGGGCGGGGTCACTTCGATTTCATTTTTTCGGAAAAGTAACATCACCATTTTGGCTTTGCGGATTGGGCTTATAGGAAACGCCTTTCAGCAATATACGCAAGGCCTCAAAGTGGATACCGATAACCACTTTGAAAAATTGCAAAGGATGGCTGGCAAAGGTTTTCAATATTTTCCCATCGGTAAAATCCCGTGCCTTGCCGGTATGGGATGCTAATAAAACCTTTTTGCCATTTTGCGTCTCACGAATAGCGAGGGAATAATAGTCTCCCGGGTCTTGCAAGGTGAAATGATAATGACAATTCATCTCCATTAAGGGCGAGACATAAAAGGTCTTGTCACATTCCTGCCGGATCAGTTTTTTCTCATCGCGATTGGCGTCCACGGGCAAGAGATAGCCACGCCATTGCCCTTGGGTATTGCGCACTTCATGCAGGACCGCCCGCAAGCGCTCATGGCTGTCATAGATAAACCACACGGAAATCGGATTGAATACAAAGCCCAATATGCGCGGGAAACAATGAATTTTCACCGCCCCCAAGAGAAAATCATAGCCGCCTTTGCGTAATTGTTGCTCTATCCAGGGACGCAAGGGCGCGCCGGTTTTGGGGCCGTGATCCTTGTCATAAAAGGACAAAAGGCCAAGTCTGTTATGGGAAAACCAGCGGTGATTTTTGCCAAGCTCCGGCAATTCATCAAGGTCAAACAGGGCTGAAAACACTTTATATTTGAAGTGATGGCCAACAGGCTTTAACCGTCGGTGAGAAACCTCGCCGATATAAAGCTTTGTCTTAAACTGCCGCGCCGGACTATCTGGCGTCTGGCCCATATCTGCCTCCCTAAGAAGCGTTATTCTGCCGCCTTGCGCAGTTCCGGCGCAAGGCTTTCATCTGGGGTTGCGTTAAAGGCGGCCGGGCTCATCTGAGTGATCGTGCCCTCCCATCCTATGGGGCTGCCCAAAGCCTTGGCCACTGCCAGTCCTGCGGCAATCCCGTCTTCATGAAAGCCATAACCGGCCCAAGCTCCGCAATACCAGAACCGATCACGGCCCTGAATAGAGGGTAGGGCGGCCTGTGCATTGATGGCGGCGCGATCAAAGAGCGGGTGGTCATAGGTGTAGACCGCATGGGTGAGGGCCGGGTCCGGTTCGCGCAAGGGGTTTAGGGTTACGATGACTTGCTCTTTGGTGTCCAAGTTTTGCAAGCGGTTCATCCAGTAAGACAGCGCTACATGGTCGCTTTTGCGGGCGATGCCTTCATTGAGCGGGGCTAGATAATTCCAGCTTGACCACACCGCTCGCCTTTTGGGCAACAGGCTTTCATCGCGGTGTAAAACCGCGCGATTGGGGCAATAGCGAATGGCGCTGATAATATCACGCTCGCGATTGCTGGCATGGTTGCCGATAATTTTAATCGTCTGATCGGTGTGACAGGCAAAGACCACCTGATCGAAAAAAGCATGGCCTTTGTTTTTGCCGCCAAGGGTCAGGGTGACACCCTCTGTCTTGCGCTCGGCTTTTAAAACAGGCGTCGACAAATGCACTTTGTCGCCAAGCAATTCCATGAATCTGTCAACATAGGAACGGCTGCCGCCGGTTACGGTTCGCCAGCCGCAACGTTTATCCGGGTCCACATGAAATAATTTGTGATTGATGAAAAACCGCAAGAAAGTTTCAGCGGGAAAATTGCGAATATCCTCCACCGGCGTTGACCAGATCGCTCCGGCCATGGGCAGCAAATGGCGATAGGCAAAGGCGTTTGAATATTTGCCTTCTTCCAGAAGGTCACCAATTGTAAGTGCATGGCTGATCGAGCGCTCCAGCCATTGCGGGGCTTGTTGGTAGAACCGTAAAATATCGCCAATGAGCATCCAATGGCGGGGTTTGAAAATATTGGATTTCTGGGCAAACATGCCGGCGGTAGAGCCGCCATATTCATAAATACCTTCACCAAGACATGCGGAAAAAGACATATCGCTTGGCTCGGTGGCAACGCCAATTTCGCCCATCAAGCGCAGGAAGTTTGGATAGTTGCGTTCATTATAAACAATAAAGCCGGTATCAACCGGCACATGGGGACCATCGGGATTGCTTACGCTGACCGGGACATTGACCGTATGGGAATGGCCACCGGGCCGATCATCAGCTTCAAACAGGCTGACCTCATGGCGCTGGCTCAACCCATAGGCGGCAGCAAATCCGGTGCAACCGGACCCGATAACGGCAATTTTCATGGATAACCCCTTTTGCAAAAAACGCTCTCTCAAAAAATATTTCTCTCTTGCCAGTCATATTGCCAGCGAGAAACCCTGCTTGTCCATGTCTCATGGCTTTCTTTTTTAGATACGCAAAGGCTGGGCAGATGGTTCAATATGAAGTGGGGATAAGAGGTTTTTTTTATGATCCAATCGGCTCGTCTTGGCGTATATCAAAGACAGAACAATGCAATTGTCTGGCATAATTCCTTGAATGCCAGCCCATATCATCAGGAGGGACTTTGGTTATGATTGCCCCTATGGTCCCGTGTGTGGCCGATAAAACTTCTGTCCCGATCATTGCCCAGTTTCAGCCCGCTAGGGATAAATCTTTGCTTGCTCTGTCTGCGCGTCCTTTGCACATTATCGCCATGGAGAGAACCGATTCGCCCTCACTTGATGCGCTGATGCTGCGTATTCGCGATCATCGCGACCGAACAGCTTTTGCGGCCCTTTTTGAACAGATGGCACCGCGTCTTAAGGCTTATCTGATGGGCAAGGGGGGTGGGGCGCAAATGGCGGAAGATGTGCTGCAAAATGTCATGCTGAAAATCTGGCATCGGGCGGTTACTTTTAACCCTGAAAAAGCCTCTGCAACAACCTGGATATTTACAATCGCCCGCAATGCGCGTGTGGATATGCTGCGCAAAACCATAAAGCCGGTGCTTGACCCTGAGGAGCCGGATTTGCAACCCAACCCGGAACCTGGCGCTGAAGACATTGTTGATTTGGCACAGGCCTCAGAGCAATTATGCCATGCCATAACGACCTTGCCCGATGAGCAAAAGGAAATATTAAATCTCGCTTATTTTTCTGATCTCTCCCATGGGGAGATAGCGGCAAAAACCGGCCTTGCTCTTGGTACGGTGAAATCGCGTTTACGCCTTGCCCTTGGCAAATTGCGCAAAGATCTGAGGTAAAGTGCTATGATCCACCCAACCCATCACCCCCCGATAGATATAATGCAGGAATATGTTGCCGGCACTCTATCGCCAGCTTTTGGTCTCGGCATTGAGATCCATCTTAGCCTGTGTTCGCAATGTTGTGAAAAACGCGCCCTGTTGGAGCAGGTCGGCGGGGCTGTTCTGTCTATGGGGGGCAAAGCGCCATTATCTTCCGGCTTGCAGCAAAAGATTATGGCGGCGCTTGAGGATCTTGCCACAGACAGTGAAATGGCAAAATCTGGCAGGGCTCTGCAAACCCAACCGCTACAAGATGGTGATATTGTTCTGCCTCGCGCTTTGTCGCAAATATTGCGCGCTGCCGGGGTTGATGATCTGACTTCTTTGAAGTGGCGCAAGATTGGTGGATATGGCGAGGCGGATTTGCCGCTGCCGCTATTTGCAAAAAAAGCAACAGAGATCCCCCCGGGCACTTTTGAGGATGCGCCTAGAGTGCGGTTATTGCGCTTGGCCCCGGGAGCGGTCATGCCGAGGCACACCCATAAGGGGAAAGAGCTAACTCTGGTTCTCCACGGTGGATTCAAGGATAGCGCCGGGAATTATGAAGTGGGCGATCTGATATTTGCCGATAGCGACATCGACCATGCCCCTGAGGCCCATTATAATGGCCCATGCCTGTGTCTGGCGATTACCGATGGACCTCTGCATCTGACAGGCCCCATAGGAAAATGGCTAAATCCGTATTTATCGCTTTAGCTGGGAACTGCCTCAGGGGGCGGGCCTCTTATCTTACATTGCGAATCGAATCGAAAATGATTTTCAACTTAAACAATGCTTGCGAGCATGTAATTACCCCCGGTTTTCCACAAAAATCATCCATTTCAGCCTTGAATCCGCCTCTATCCCTGTCCAGTTTGGATGCGATAGCGGTTTCCCTGCAACATTATTGCTTTTTTGCCTCATTGCACTGCAATATAAGGAGAAAAGTGTTGCTTTGCAGGGCTTTCTGACGGTATTACCAATGTGGGTTTTGGTGCCAAATTGGGGCACACCTTGTGACATTTTGTAACAATCACCTTTAGGAGGGGATGATGAAAATTAAACTCGCACTTCTCGCTGCTGCCGGTTCTCTGGTTCTGGCGTCTGCCGCATACGCAGGTGAAGGATATTACGGCGCTCTTGGTGCTGGGATCTCCTTCGGCGGAAATGATAATGATTTCGAAGATACGGGATCTGCTTTCCCGGCTTCTTTTTCTACCGATTATGATCTTGACGATAATATTGCTGTTCGCGCCGCGTTCGGTAAATATTTCGGCAATCATCGTGTAGAGCTGGAATTCTCACACCGCAATCATGACATCGCCGCCCTTCCGGGTGATGGTCTTGGTTTTGCAGGTTTTCCAGATGTAAATGGTGACACCACAATGCAGGCCTATATGGTCAACGCCTATCATGATTTTGATTTTGGTGGTTTTGATCCTTATGTCGGTCTTGGTGTTGGTTTTGCGCGCTTCCGTCCGGTCTTCAACAATCTTGAAGTTTCTCCGGCGGCTGTTGCCACTGATCCTTACAAAGTTGTTGTGTCCGACAAGGATTGGGCGCTTGCTGGTCAGGCCATTGCTGGTGTGACTTACGCCTTGCAAGACAATCTCGATCTGGATGTGTCTTACCGCTATCTGCAAACTTCCGAGTTCAAATATGGTGGCTATGTCAATGACATCTTTACCGACCTTGATACAGAGGTGAACGAGCAGGAAATTTATGCCGGTCTGCGTTGGAATTTCGGTGCGGCTCCAGTGGCTCCGGTTCCTGTTGCTCCGGCACCGGCACCAGTTCAGTATCGTGACTGTGCCGATGGCTCCCGCGTGATGATGAGCGAAGATTGCCCAACCGTGATCGAAGAAGAAGTCATGGCACCTGCTGAATTGGACCTCACGGTTTACTTCGACTACGATAAGTCAAACCTGACAGCTGCTGCGCAATCGCTGATTTCCGCGAAAGCATCAGAAGCTCAGCAATATGATATCACCTCCGTTGTTGTTGAAGGCAATACCGACACTGCCGGTTCTGCTGCTTACAATAACGCTCTGTCTGCCCGCCGTGCGGCCGTCGTTCGTGACGCCCTCACAGCCAATGGTATTGATGGTGGTTTGATTTCTGTTCAGGCTCTGGGTGAATCAAACCCTGCCAAGCCAACTGAAGATGGTGTGGCCGAGCCGCTTAACCGTCGTACAGAGGTTACTTTCAACTTCTAGGTTGAACGAAAGCCAGTTTAAAAGGCCGGTCTTTGGACCGGCCTTTTTTTGTGGCATCGCTCATATTTTAAGGGTTTCATTAACCTTCCCTTCACCGAGCTTTAACCTGTTGTGAACCAATATATCCGGCATGGGAAAGTCATCTGCAAACTCCCGAAGGCGGCGTCCAACCGCCCGCAAGAAGGCTGCGTCGCGTAAAAAACGCGCGGGGCGCGGGTTTTTGTCCAAATTCCTAAAAACCGGCAAAAAAGCAAAGCGCAAAACAACAGCCCGCAAAAGCGGCAAGCCCCGTAAAAAACGCGCAACACGGCGCGTGGCCAAACGCAAAGTGGGCCGGATAACAAAACCCTTCTGGGAAAACATAGATTGGCAAACCCCGCAATGGCTAAAACGTTTCTTTCGTTTTTCCTTGAAGGTCGCCAGCGTCTCTTTGACCGCCATCTTAATCGGCATCATCGCTTTGGTGATTTATGGGGAAGGTCTGCCAAGGCCCGATATGCAAAATGCTTTGCAACGCCCCCCGCGCATCACCGTGGTGGACAAGGATGGGTTGGTCATTACGGCCTATGGCACGCTTTATGGCTCGCCAGTGGATGTCACCCAATTACCGCCCCATGTGGTGCAGGCCTTTATCGCCACTGAAGATCGCAATTTTTATCACCATTTGGGGGTTAATCCGGTCTCCATCGCCCGGGCGATCATGGTCAATGTGAAAGCCGGGCAGGTCCGCCAGGGCGGCTCAACCATCACCCAGCAGGTGGCTAAAAATCTGTTCCTGTCCTCAGACCGCACTTTGAACCGCAAGGCCCAAGAAGTGCTGCTGTCGTTTTGGCTGGAGCTCAACTATTCCAAAGATGAAATTCTCGCGCTTTATCTCAATCAAATGTATTTCGGCGCGGGGGCTTTCGGGCTTGATGCCGCCGCCGAACGCTATTTCAAAAAATCACCCAAGCAATTGACCATAGGCGAAGCGGCAATGCTGGCCGGATTGCTAAAGGCACCCAGTAATTACGCCCCAACCTCCAGCCCGGAAGCCGCCAAAGAGCGGGCAAAGATCGTCCTCAATGCCATGTTTGAAGCGGGCTATCTCACCCAAAGCGAGCTCGACAATATCAAAACCGGACCCATCGCCAAAGCTGCCCCACGTGATTATGCTGCTGCTTATGCGGTTGATTACGCAATAGATGAGGCGACCGGGATATTGGGCACGATTAGCGAGGATGTAGTTATTCGCACCACGCTCGATCTGTCCGCCCATCAGCAATTGGAAACAAGCCTTAAAGATTTGACGGGTCTACAAAAGCCGGTGCCGGAAAATGTGCAAATCGCTATGATAGCGCTGGAGCGCGATGGAGCGATACGGGTGTTGATTGGCGGGCGTGATTATGCCCAAAGCGAATATAACCGCGCCGCCCATGCCAGTCGCCAGCCGGGCTCGGCTTTTAAACCCTTTATCTATCTGGCCGCCATGGAAGATGGCATGCGCCCCGATGACATGGTGATTGATGCGCCTATCGAATTGGATAAATGGCGCCCGGCCAATTATAAAAACCGTTATTATGGGGCCGTCACCCTGACCGAAGCCATGTCGCGCTCGCTCAACGCTGCGGCGATTATTTTGCAGGAAACCGTGGGCCGCGACAAAGTCATAGCGCTGGCCAATCGCTTCGGCTTTGGGGTCAGCCCAAAATCCGGCCCGGCCATGGCGCTTGGCGTATTTGAAACCACCCCGCTTAATCTGGCAGCGGCCTATGCCAGCTTTGCCGGCGAGGGGGCTGAGGTTTTGCCCTATACAATAACCGAGATTGAAACCGAACAGGGCCGCCTGCTGTATAGCCATCAGGTCCAACGTCCATATTACTTGTCGCGGCGTGAGGCGATCATCGCCCTTAATCATATGCTAAAAGCCACCGCCGAGACCGGTTCGGGGTTTCGCGCCAAAGTGCCGGGCTATGCCACCTATGGCAAAACCGGCACCACGCAAGATAGTCGCGACGCCTGGTTTGCGGGCCATGTGGGCGGGCTTGCGGGCACGGTCTGGGTCGGTTTTGACAATAATGCCCCCATGCATGTGGGCAATGACAGTGTTTCCGGCTCCGGCGCGCCCGCGATTTTATGGCAGCGCATGATGCTGGCCGCGCTTGATGGCCGCCCCGACGAGCCTCAGGAAGAATGGTTTCCGCCACAACCAAAATGGCGTTTCCCATTTCCCTTCCTGTCTGAAAACCAAGATGAGGCGAGTGAGCGACTTATTCGCACTGGTGAGGCGCGGGTTTTGCCTGATGAGACTTATGGGGCGGCGACGAAGCAAACAGTTTCTGTCAGCGCATCAAGTGAAGAAATAATTACACAGCAATATCAGAAAGTTGAGACAGATAGTTTAGATGGTTTAGAGGTCAGCAATGAGGACCATCAATCAGGGTTTTCTCTTGATGAAGTGTTCCAGACGGCACTGGGAGGGGAAGCCCCGGTAGAAGCAAGCCCGGATCCGTTTGCTGAGCTAATGGGACAGGCCGAAGCGCTGCCAAGCCGTCAGGCGGCGTCTACGGCGGATTGATCGGTTTTGGCTGCCAGTGGAGCCGTCACCCCATAGACCCATAAATTGGCCCCATGAGCATCAAGCCAGTCCCGCGCCCGGTCATTATCCGGGTCCAGCTCCCGCACCAGATCCCAGAATTTTTTGCCATGATTGAGATATTTCAAATGGGCAACCTCATGGGCAACAACCCCACGCAAGACAAAAGGCGGGGCAAGAATAAGCCGCCAGTTAAAGCAAAGAGCCCCTTCCGAAGAGCAAGACCCCCAGCGGGTGCGCATATCACGCACCGCAAGACGCGAATAGGAAAGCCCGGCTTCAGTGCTTATTTCATCGGCCAGACGGGTAAAATCAGCCCGCGCCTCGCGCTTCATCCAGTCTTTTAGCCGCCGGGCAATATGCTCCGGCCTGCCAGTGACAATAAGTTGCCTCGCGGCGCGTAGCGCCTCCGGCGGGACGGCAAACGATTGCCGGGGCTGCGGTCGCATATTTGTTTGCCCGCCGCCGCCAGCCAACCCGGCGCGCGGGTTCCGGTTCGAGGGTACCCCTCGAACCTCCGGCATATTTGCCTGCGCGCCGCCGCCGACCAACCCAGCGCGCGAGTTCCGGTTCGAGGGGTACCCTCGAACCTCCACATGGGCCGAGCGACCGGGGGTTTGGACAATCTCATATAGCTCGCCGCGAAAAGGCACCTGATTGCCAGCCTCGAAACTGACCGGGCGGGGGGCTTCGGCGAGCTGGTCTTCAATCCAGTTTTGGCGGGTGCGGGCAAAGGCGAGGGCGTCGCGAATATGGCTCTTTGACGGGCAGGTGATCTTTACCGCCCGCAGGGCCGGGTCCATTTTCAGGATAATCCGCTTGGCGCGGCGATTGAACGAAAAGACCAGCTTTACCTGCCGCCCATCGTCAAACACCAGACTATCCGGCACAAGAGATTTGCGCGATTTGCGGGTTTTCGGGCGCTTGCTATGAAAGGGCAGATGCATTGGCAAACTATAGCAATGATTGCTTTGGCCGAATAGGGCGGATTGTCTTGGTTCGCTCATGGCTTGCGAACGGGGCGTAGCTGGGGCACAAAGCCTCTTCCATGAAGAATGACAACCATAAAACCGCCCCGGCCAAGCCTGCCAAAATCACACCGATGATGGCGCAATATCTTGAGCTGAAAAAACAAAGCCCCGATGCGATCCTGTTCTATCGCATGGGCGATTTCTACGAGATGTTTTTTGACGATGCGGTCAAAGCCGCCGCCGCTCTTGATATCACCCTAACCAGACGCGGCCAGCATCAGGGTCAGGATATCCCCATGTGCGGGGTGCCGTTTCATGCCTATGAAAACTATCTGGCGCGGCTGATCAAAGCCGGTTTCAAGGTTGCCATTTGTGAGCAGACCGAAGACCCCGCCGAGGCGAAAAAGCGCGGGGCCAAATCCGTTGTTGCTCGTGATATTGTTCGCTTTGTCACCCCTGGCACTTTGACCGAAGATAATTTGCTGGATGCAAGGCGGCATAATTTTCTAGCCGTTTTGTTATGCGATAAAGAACAGGGCGCGATTGCGGCGCTTGATTTATCCACTGGCGATATGGCCGTTTATCCCGCCGGACCAGACGATTTGTCGAGCCTGATGGCGGTGATCGGGCCGTCGGAACTGGTGCTGGATGAAACGCCGCCAGCGTCTTGGAAAACGGCGATTGAAAATTTAAGCGAAGACCAGCCACAGCTTTGCCTGTCATGGCAGCCGAAAAGTTTTTTCCAAAGCGAAGCAGCCAAACGCCATTTGCTGGAAGCCTATGAGATTGCCAGCATTGACGGCTTTGGGGATTTTACCGCGCCAGAGCAGGCTGCGCTTGGGGTTTTGTTGCGCTATGTGAGCCTCACGCAAATTGGAAAAATACCGGCGCTAAAGCCGCCCCGGCGCAAAGCAGTGCAAGAGGCGATGGTCATTGACGGGGTCACGCGCGCTTCGCTGGAATTACTGGAAACGCAATCCGGTGGTCGCAAAGGCAGTCTCTTGGCGGTGATGGATCGCACTATTACCGGTGCGGGGGCGCGGCTTTTGTCTAATTGGCTGTCGCGACCTTTATGCGATGTAACAGCGATCAGCGCGCGCCAGAGCCAGATAGAATATTTCTTCGAGCACGAAAATTTGCGCGATGATATTCGCGGGCAATTAAAACAAGCGCCGGATATTGCCCGCGCTTTGTCGCGGCTCTCCCTTGGCCGTGGTGGCCCGCGTGACCTTGCTGCCATTCGTGATGGCCTTGCCGCCGGGCGAGCGATGGCGCTCGCTCTTGGTAAAGCATTGCAAGGGGATGAATTTGCCAGCCATAAAGATTTGCAGGCGCTTGCAGGGGCGCTTGGGGGTGATGGTGATGAGGGTTTTTCGCAAATCCTCCATGAGTTGAAAAAAGCCCTTGGGCCGGAGCTGCCCATGCTCGCCCGTGATGGCGGCTTTATCGCCCAAGGCTATGATCCTTCCTTGGATGAAACCCGCTCTTTGCGCGATAACGCCAAGCGGGTGATCCTCGCTTTGGAAGATAAATATCGCCGCAAAGCGGGGGTTAAAAATCTCAAGATCAAACATAATAATGTGCTTGGCTATTTCGTTGATGTGAGCGCCAATAATGCCCCGCCTTTGATGCAAGACCCCTTGGCGGATTTTTTCATTCATCGCCAGACGCTGGCCAATGCGGTGCGCTTTACTTCCGTGGAACTGTCGGAACTGGATGGCAAAATCACCCGCGCCCGTGATGCGGCTTTGGTGGCTGAAATGGCTTTGTTTGAAAAGCTGGTGCAGAAAATAACCGCAAATGCGGTGATGCTTGGCGCTGTTGCCGATGCCATAGCGCGGCTTGATTGCCTGTCGTCTTTGGCGGCGCTGGCGGTGGAGCAAAATTATGTAAAGCCGAGAATTGATGACAGTCTGGCCTTTGACATTAAGGGTGGCCGTCATCCGGTGGTCGAGCAGGCATTGGCGCAAAACCCCGGCGCGGCAACCCCGTTCATTCCCAATGATTGCCGTCTGGCCGAAGGCAATATGCAAAAATTATGGCTGGTCACCGGCCCGAATATGGCGGGCAAGTCGACCTTTCTGCGGCAAAATGCGCTCATCGCGGTGATGGCGCAGATGGGCAGTTTTGTGCCTGCAAAAGCGGCGCATATCGGTGTCGTTGATAGGCTGTTTTCTCGGGTCGGCGCGTCCGATGATCTGGCCCGCGGGCGCTCAACCTTTATGGTGGAAATGGTTGAGACGGCGGCGATATTAAATCAGGCGGGGCCGCGCTCGCTTATCGTCTTGGATGAGATTGGCCGTGGCACCGCGACCTATGATGGCTTGTCTATTGCCTGGGCGGCGCTCGAGCACCTCCATGATGTCAATCGCTCCCGCGGGCTGTTCGCCACCCATTATCACGAATTAACAGCCCTTGGGGCGCGCTTGAAAAATCTCGAAAATGTTTCCGTGCTGGTGCGTGAATATAAGGG
>WFQB01000144.1 GCA_015487305.1 Parvularculaceae bacterium
AGTTCAAGGTGGGATAAATCATCGACATGAACAGGCCGGAAAGAGGCAATAGAAAAACTGCAACCTGTTGACCGAGCAAAGCGCTAAACAGGAAGCAGGCAAAAATAATTGCAGAAAAGACCACCATTACCACGGCCCAATGGACCCTTTGTAATATCCAAATGCCCAAAAATCGCCCAAGGGCGCGCAGGACAAAAAACACCATGACCGCATAGGCTGCAAACAACATGGCAATTTCTGAACCTTGAAAACCGTCCAAAAAGCTTGGCAGCCAAACGAAAATAGCAACTTCTGACGCCACATACATGGCAATGGCAAAAGAAAAGCCAAGGGCATATTTATTGCCCAAAAGCTGAAAAGTGCGGGTAATGGACGCGGTGCTTTTTTCCTGCTGGATAGAGCTTTGCGGATATTTGGTGAAAAGTGCGGCGGTTATCATCAAAGCACAAAGCACTGCCGCAATCAGATAGAGCCAAGTCCAAGAAATGCCCTGACTATTGAGATAGACAACCAGCATCGGGCCAATAATCGCGCCAACCCCAAAAAAGCCTTCCACGGCATTCATTTTGGATGTGTGATTTTCGGTGGATGTTGAAATATCGCTGATAAGGGCAAGGGCTGCGGTTTTAAAAATGCCAATCGCCAAGCCGGAGACAAAGAGCAGGCTCATATAAAGATAAAAACTGGTGCCAGCCATGAAGGTAACACTGGCAAGGCCATAAATAGACAGCCCCAAAATGATGGCGCGCTTGCGGCCAAAGCGATCGGCCAGAAAGCCGAGAAAAAAGCCGCTAATGGCAATAGCCACCATGGTTGCCCAGTGAAAAGCGCTGGCTTGGGTATTGGTCAGGTTTAAATCGACTTTGGCAATTTTGATAATTTCACCAACCGCATCGGTGGTCATGGCAAACATGAAAAACATGGCATAAGTCAATGCCGTGACAAGGAGATGAGAGGAGGGGAGGTCAGATGAAGAGCTGGAGCTTGAATCATGTGTTGTCATTGCGCTTTTCCTTTGACTGTCGTAGTACACAAAAATGCAAACGATTGCAATTTTAATTACAGGCATGTTAGCAAAGCCCTGCCTGATGGTATATTCCGTTATATTTCAACGAGTTATCGGAGGTGGTCATGGCAAAGCCAATATTGGGTGGGATTGATGCAGGAGGGACGGCGTTTAAATGCGCTGTGGCTGACAGCGCGGGCCATATCCTGCAAAAAACATCCATTCCTACGGGCGCGCCCGAAGCTACATTAGCTGCCTGCGTCGCCTGGTTTCGGGCGCAATGTAAGGCGCAAAAAAGTGAGCTGGCCGGGCTTGGCATTGCGTCTTTTGGGCCGGTGGATATTGATCCGGGGTCCAAATCTTATGGGACAATTCTGGCGACCCCCAAAGAGGGGTGGAGCAATATCTCCCTTTATGATTATTTTGCTCACGCGCTTAATGTACCGGTGGTGATTGATACAGATGTCAATGGTGCTTTGGCAGCAGAAGCAAAATGGGGAGGGGCTATAGGAGCGCACTCAGCGGCCTATGTGACTATTGGCACCGGAATTGGTGCGGGCTTCATGGTGGATGGGAGTTTTATCGGCAAGCCCACTCATCCGGAATTTGGGCATATTTTTTTACAGCGCCATAAAGAGGATGAGGGTTTTTCCGGTATTTGCGCTTTTCATGGGGATTGTCTTGAAGGTCTTGCATCAGCGAGCGCTTTTGCCAAACGCTATGGCAATCCGGAAGAATTGCCCGACAACCATAAAGGGTGGCACATCGAAGCCTTTTATCTGGCGCAAGCCTGTCTTGCCATCACTATGAGCTTCCGAATGGAGAAAATCATTCTTGGGGGTGGGTTGATGCAAGCGCCGCATTTGCTCGGTCTGGTTCAGGAAAACTATGTTAGACTAATCAATGGATATTTGGATATGACCCTTGAAAAAGCCCGCAGGCTTATCATTGCCGCACAGCTTGGCTCAGAGGCCGGACTTAAAGGGGGCATATTGCTTGGCCTGACAGGGCAAGATCAACAAAAAGGCAAAAGCCATGCAGGATAATCCGCACAGAAAAGCAGCGGCGCAATTATTGCCGGTGGAACCTTTTGATCTCGTGGTCTTCGGGGCGGCGGGGGATCTTTCCTTGCGTAAGCTTATTCCTTCGCTTTTCCACCGCTGGCGCGATGGGCAGATTGGCAAAGCAACACGGATTATTGGCGTCTCGCGCAATGCCATGAGTGCGCAGGAATTTCGTGATTTGGCCCTTAAGCGTTTTCAAACCTATCACCCGAATGAAACTATTGCGGCGGAAGATTGGGAAAAATTTTCCAAGCTATTGCATTATATCGCGTTGGATGTGGGTCAACAGGGCGAGACATGGAAGGCTTTGCAAGAGCTGTTTGCGGGTGCAGCGAACACGGTGCGGATTTTCTATCTGGCTTTGCCGCCTGCAATTTATGGACGGGCAAGCAAAAATATTGCTTGGGCCGGGCTGAAAACGGAATCAAGCCGCGTGGTTTTGGAAAAGCCCATTGGCCATGATCTTGCCAGCGCTCGGGCGATTAATGATGCAGTTGGAGCAGTTTTTGAAGAACAGAAAATATTTCGCATTGACCATTATCTCGGCAAAGAAACCGTACAGAACTTAATTGTTTTGCGTTTTATGAATTCGATTTTTGAACCGGTATGGAATGCCAATGCTATTGATCATGTGCAGATAACAGTGGCTGAAGCAATTGGTGTAGAGGGGCGGGCCAATTATTACGGTAAAGCCGGGGCTTTGCGCGATATGGTGCAAAATCATTTACTGCAATTATTATGTCTCGTGTCCATGGAGCCGCCTTTTAATTTGGATGCCGATATTGTGCGCGATGAAAAAATAAAAGTATTGCGCGCATTGCGACCTATGACGCCGGATAATATTCGCGCAGTGACGGTTCGAGGCCAATATGAGCAAGGGGCCATAGGGGGGCTTGCGGTGAACAGCTATGAGGAGGACCTTGGGGCCGCGGTTACAAGCGAAAGTTTTGTCGCGCTAAAAGCCAATATTGATAATTGGCGTTGGAAAGGCGTGCCGTTTTATTTACGCACCGGCAAAAGAATGCAATCGCGTCGCTCGCAAATTATTATTCAGTTCAAAGAGGTCGCCCATAATCTTATCAATAGTAAAGGTCAAGCACCGCAGCCGACCCGACTGGTTATCCGATTACAGCCCGATGAAGGAGTGCAGCTTTTATTGGTGACCAAAGACCCCGGCCCCGGGGGGATGCGCCTTCGCTATGTCCCGTTAAACCTTAGCTATGCGGAAGCCTTCGAGGCGCGCTATCCTGATGCCTATGAACGTTTATTGATGGCGGTTGTGCGCGGGGATCTTGGTCTTTTTATGCGCCGTGATGAGGTAGAGACGGCATGGCAATGGGTCGATAAAATTTTGACCTCTTGGCAAAAGGATGCAACGCCGATTCATGGCTATGCGGCAGGGACCGATGGCCCAGTGCAGTCTGCCATGCTATTGGACCGAGATAAGCGCGAGTGGTATGATGCAGCAGCTGAATAATTTGATAGAATTTGCTAGTGCCACATTGATGGCAGAAAAATTAGCCGATGTGATAGAGGCAAAATTGGCCTTGGGTCTTATTGAAAATGGCCATGCGCTTTTGGCGGTTTCTGGCGGCTCAACTCCCAAAGCGCTTTATCAGAAATTAAGCCAACGGGATTTGCCTTGGGATAAAGTTATCGCGGTGATTATTGATGAAAGATGGGTGGCACCGCAAGCGCAAGGTTCTAATGAAAAATTTATTCGCGAAAACTTGCAGATAAACCGCGCGCAAAATTTAGCAGTGATGGGCTTATGGCGTGATGCCCCAGACCCGCTAGCGGCGTTAGAAAGGGCTGAAGCGGATTTGAAAGAGGTTTTTAAACCCTTTGACGCGGCTGTTTTGGGCATGGGGGCAGATGGCCATACGGCCTCTTGGTTCGCTCATGCCAAGGGCTTGGACAAGGCTCTTTATGGAAAAAACCTATTGGCGGCGATAAAGGCTAAGCAAAGCGATATCACTGGCGCGCATGTGCAGCGCATGACATTAAGTCTTGCCGCCTTGCAAGAGGCAAAATTTTCCTGCCTGTTAATGCAAGGGGAAGAAAAGCGTGCGTGCTATTTACAAGCGCGCAAAGAAGGCGCTGTTGAGGATATGCCGGTGCGGGCCTTGTTTACGGCTTTGCCCGCCCTTTGGGCCTGTTGGACCCCCTAAAGGAGAAGGATATGGCAAGGCGCAATGCAAGGCTTGAGGACATTACCCAGCGCATCATTGATCGCAGTAGAAATTTACGCCGGGCCTATCTTGCGCAGATGAAAGCGGCGCAAGAAGAGGGGCCATATCGCGGGGCTTTATCTTGCGGTAATTTGGCCCATGCTAGCGCCGCCGCGACAAAACAGGCCAAGAAGCAGCTTACGCAATCTGACGCCCCCAATATTGCCATTGTCACAGCCTATAATGATATGTTGTCGGCCCATCAGCCCTTGGGGGCTTTCCCGCCGCTAATCAAAAAGGCGCTTTTGCAGGTGAAGGCCACAGGGCAAATTGCTGGTGCGGTCCCGGCCATGTGTGATGGGGTGACCCAAGGCCAAGCGGGCATGGATATTTCTCTATTCTCTCGCGATGTTATTGCGCAGGCGACGGCTGTTTCTTTGTCCCATAATGTTTTTGATGGTGCTTTATTGCTGGGGGTCTGTGACAAAATCGTACCCGGCTTGTTTATCGGCGCTGCGCGTTTTGGCCATTTACCAATTATGTTCATGCCCGCAGGCCCCATGCCGTCGGGGCTGCCCAATGAAGAAAAGGCGCGTGTTCGCAGGCTTTATGCTGAGGGCAAGCTGGATAGGGAGGCTTTGCTGAAAGCGGAAATGGCCAGCTATCACGCGCCGGGCACTTGCACCTTTTATGGTACGGCCAATTCCAATCAAATGTTGATGGAGATTATGGGCCTGCATATGCCGGGCGCAGCCTTTGTGCCCCCGGCAACGGATTTGCGCAAAGCCCTTATTGCAGAAGGAGCAAAGCGGATTGCTAACATTACTCATCTTGGGGAAGAGCCCATTCCTTTTTATAAGATCGCCAGCGAACAGGCATTTGTAAATGCCATTATTGGTCTACACGCTACGGGCGGCTCGACCAATCTTGCCATTCATTTGATTGCCATGGCGCGGGCGGCGGGAATTATTATTGATTGGGATGATTTTAGTGATCTGTCAGAAATCACTCCGCTTTTGTGTCGCATCTATCCTAATGGTTTTGCCGATGTGAACCAGTTTCATGCTCTTGGGGGAATTGGCTTTGTGATGCGTGAATTACTTGATGCTGGCCTGCTTCATGAAGATGTTTGGACGGTTAATGGCAAAGGCTTGCGCCCCTATACGCAGGAGCCTTTTTTGAAGGACAAAAAACTAGCGCGCAAAGCCGTGCCGCAAGTCTCGTCTAATCGCGATATTTTAACGGATATGGATCATCCGGCTGCCAAAACCGGCGGGCTGAAATTACTAAAGGGAAATTTAGGGCGGGCGATTATAAAAACCTCCGCCTTGAAAAAAACGCGGCTTGTGATTGAAGCGCCGGCGGAAGTTTTTAATAGCCAAAGCGCCTTTATAGAGGCTTTTGAAAAAGGGCAGCTTGAAAAAGACTTTATTGCAGTACTGGCTTGGCAAGGACCAAAGGCCAATGGCATGCCGGAATTGCATAAGCTGACGCCTTTATTGTCTGTCTTGCAAAATAAAGGATTTAAAATTGCACTGATAACCGATGGGCGCATGTCCGGTGCAAGTGGCACGGTACCAGCGGCTATTCATCTTGCACCGGAAGCCTATGAAGGCGGCATGATTGGTAAATTACGAAAAGGCGACAGGCTGCGCCTTGATGCCATTAGCGGGGAACTGGATGTTTTGATGGCGGCGCAGGAGCTTGAGGGGCGTGAGCTGCTAAAGCCAAGACTTTCTGCAGAGCATTGGGGGATGGGGCGCGAATTATTTGCAGGGATGAGAGATTTGGTTACGGGCGCTGAGCAGGGGGCAATGACGTTTCAATTGCAAGAACAATCTTGCCTTGAGGATGGGGGTAGCGATGGATAGCCCCATATTGGTTGCAGATATTGGCGGCACCAATGCGCGTTTTGCTTTGGCTGAATATGGTGGAGGTAAGATTCGCCTTCATGAGGCCGTAAACTACAAGGTGAAAGATTTTGCTAGGCTGGAAGAGGCGCTTGGAGATTTTATCGGCAAGGTCAAAGAAAAACCTGTACGGGCGAGCTTTGCGATCGCTGCACCGATGAAAGAGGGCATTATCGGCTTTACCAATTCACCTTGGGCTCTAGACAGGGAAGGGTTGAAAAAAATATTAGGGGGCTGCCCGCTATTCATTGCCAATGATTTTCATGCCAAGGCGGCGGGGCTTGAATTTTTATCGGCCAAGGATTTTATTTCTATCAAAACGGGAAAGCCTTATGGACAAGCGCCTATTCTTGTGCTGGGGCCGGGGACGGGTTTAGGGCAAGCTCTGATTATTCCAACAAAGCCCGCACGCAAAATAATTCCCACAGAAGGAGGGCATATTTCTTTTGCCCCTTGCTCGGAACTTGAAATAGAGATTTTACGCATTTTGCGTCAAGGAGGAAAACGGGTTTCGGTAGAGCATTTATTATCAGGTCCGGGCCTGGAAAATATTTATCAGGCCTTGAGTGAGATATTGAGCTTGAAGGCGGCCAATAAAACCGCAAAAGAAATTTCAGCAGCAGCGCGCGGGCAAAAAGATGACCTTGCGCAAAAAACCGTAGATATATTCTTAGCTATTTTAGGCAATGTAAGCGGGGATGCGGTGCTGGCTTGCGGGGCCAGAGGCGGGGTTGTTTTAGCCGGTGGCGTTGTGATGGGCTTGAAGGATTTGCTGATAGCCAGTGATTTTTTAGAGCGATTTGAAGATCGCGGGTCCATGGGGGAGTATGTGGCGGCGGTGCCGGTTGATTTATTGGTTTCAGAGCAAGCGGCGCTTTTAGGGGCGGCCTTTTTAGGGGCCGCAGATTTAAAGGAAAATCTGGATGATTATTGAACGGCTAAGAGCCGCAAAAATTTTGCCTATATTGGACATTGAAGATTTGGCCATAGGCGAGGAATTGGCGGGGGTTTTGCAAAATAATGGGCTGGAGATTGTGGAGGTTACCATGCGCCACCCCAAGGCTGCGCAAATTGTTAAGGCCATGAAAAAGATAGCGCCCGCGCTTATCATTGGCATGGGCACGGTGAAAAGCGCTGATGATATTGTGCGAGCCAAAGACGCAGGCGCTGATTTTTTGGTTTCCCCGGGGGCAAGCCCTCGGCTTTTATCCGCTCTTGCAAAATCAGGTCTGCCAAGCCTGCCGGGGGTGGCAAGCGCCAGTGAGGCCATGACCGCTTATGAAGCCGGATTTTCTTTGCTTAAATTCTTTCCCGCAGAAGCGGCCGGTGGCATAGCGTGGCTAAAGGCCATAAAGGGGCCTTTGCCGGAAATTTCCTTTTGTCCAACAGGCGGGATTAGTGCCGATAAGGCATCTGAATATTTAGCGCTGCCCAATGTGATTTGTGCAGGCGGCTCTTGGGTGGCCAATAAAGCGCTTATTGCGGCGCGAGATTGGTCGGCTATTGAGAAAAATATTAAAAAAATTACGGGCCTAAAATAAAACAGCCGCAAAACAGATCTGTTTTGCGGCTGCTGATGGTTTTTTTAAAAAACTTTTCTAAAGCCTATTTGTCAATAACAACAAGGCGATTATTTTCGTCCTGAAGCGGTCTTGCATTCATCGGGAAAATCGCTTTGAAGGCTTCAATCTGTTCCGCCGAAGCGGTGATGGGGGTTGCCATCATGTGCCAGTTAACGCCCTCTGTGCATGGGGGTGTCGTTAGCGAACCCATGAAGCGAAAATATTTGTGATCGCTTGGTAAAAGATTGGCGACATCGACCATTTGTCCGTCAACGGCGTTTTCGCCTTTTTCTGCTGGCATATTGGCCCAGATATTTCCAAGCTCCTCATTGGCCGCGCCTTCTTCAAACATCACCCCGACAACAGCCAAAGCGCCATCGGCAGAGGCGTGAACGAGGTGAACCTCAAGCGGATAGTCTTTGCCGTCAATGGTGTATTCGCTGCCAGTGTGGAAGTGGAATTGCAAAAGGTCATAGGACTTGCCATCCACGACCAATTGACCGGCCCCGGCCTGATCGACCTGAATGGTGTGGCCATTATTGACCACTTTCATAGCCACCGGGTTATAGTTCAGTTCAAGATCGGCAAGATCTGCCGTGATATCGGCTTCAATATTGAAAGGGGATTGCAAGCGGCCTGTGGCGCAGGTGGCAAAGCTGTCGGAAAGTGTCGCCCAATGCTCGGCCCCATGCTCGCCTTCATAGGTCCAATGGGGTTTTTCGTTCTTTTCAGCAGGAGCCGCTTTTTCTTCACTTGCGGCAGCCGACTTGTCTTGTTCTGGTGCTGCATTGGAAGAATCCTGGCAGGCGGCCAATAATAATAGTGCCAAAAACGGGCTGACAGCCATAGCAGTTCTGGTCTTGATATTTCTGGAAATAAACGTCACGGGTAAAACACTCCTGTTTGATATAAATAAAATATACTCGCAAGCGCCTGCCATTTATGAGCAGAAGTGCAAGTGCGAGTGGTTTACAGCATTACCGCGCCGATAATAAAGGAAAATCGTGCGGCCCTAAAAGATAAGTATTTTTAAGGCCCTAACGGCTAGGTCAGTGCCAAATGGCGAAATTTTTGCATCCCCGTTAAAGGGATGGCTCAAAATCACATTCCTGTTAGGGCTTGATATAGGTCATATTTTTTGTGGAATTTTGTAGATATTTAAAAACTTCTCTGCTTATTGGACCCTAGATGAAGATTTTTGCGATCATAACCCTGATTTTCTCCCTGACCATGACACAGGCTTGGGCGGGCACTATCTGTGACGGCCAGCAATTGGCGGAAATTGGTTCTGAAAATGCGACCATGGCAGAAATGATGGCAGGCAATACATCTATGGATTGTGCCATGGATGCCGATGCTGTCGGCGCAGAATTTTGTGCGGTGGCGTGTAATATTGCCTGCGCCAATAATGTACCGGTTGCAGCATTATCGGGCGACAAGCTGACTTTCTTTGAAGGTGCGCAAAGATTGGCATTTCTCGAAAGTGTTTTTGTTGGTGACCCGCTTACGGCTGACCCGCCGCCCCCTCGTTCGTAAACATTGGCGCTATAGCGCCTGTTTCGCGCCGCCTTCGGTGCGGTGTGTTTTTATGTTTACGAATGAAATGGGACCATCATGTATAAGTTTATCCTGCTGAGCGCTTTGGCCGCGCTCACAAGCCTTGCGTCCGCACTGGCCGCCCATGAGACGGATTTAGCAGAAGAAAACGGGCAAGCTGTTCTGACCCTGCAAGAGGCTGTTGGAATTGCCATTAAAGGCGATGACCCGGCGCTGGAGCGGTTTGATTTACGCGCCGCTGCCAGTGAAGACATTGCTATTGCTGATGCGCAACTGGCAGATCCGCGCTTTAGCATTGCGGCGCAAAACCTGCCAATTGATAATTTTGACTTTAACGCACAAGCCATGACGCAATTGCGCTTAGGAGTGCGACAGGACTTACCCCGTGGTAAAACCTTGCGCCTCAAGGGCGAAAAAAGAAAAGCAGAAGCGCAAGGCTTGCGTGCCGGGCGCGAAACAGAGCGCGAGGAGATAGCCCTTGATGTTCGACTTGCCTGGTTGGACCTGCATCTGGCCGAGCGGGAATTGGAAATCACCCATCGGGTCAAGCATGAGGTTAATGATCTCATTGATTCACTGGCGGAATCTTTTGCCCAAGGGCGCATGACCGGGCAGAATGTTTTGCGGGCAGAGCTGGAATTGGCGCTGCTGGATGATCGGATTACGGAATTAGAGCAAAGAGCAGACCGCGCCCGGGTTAAATTATATCGCTATATTGGTGATAATGCCACGCGCCCACTGCCGAAAAACCTGCCTGACTATGCGTCGCTTGCGCCGCTTGTAACTTTGCAAGACAGGCTGGCCAGCCATCCGCGCATAGCACGGCTAAATGCGCAAATTGACGCGCAGCAATTTAATGTCGCTATCGCCAAGGAAGCCTACAAACCCGCTTGGGCGCTGGAAGGGGGCTATGGGGTGCGTGGTGGCGATCGCATAGATTTTGCTACGATTGGGGTTTCTGTTTCTGTCCCAATATTTCCGGGCCAAAGGCAGGACCGGCGTTTGTCAGCGGCGCGCAAGACCCAAAATGCGATTGAGCTAGATCGCGCCAAGCTATTGCTAGAACTGCGCCGTGAGCTGGCGCAAGCCTATGCAGATTGGACCCGCTATAATAATCGTATCGCGCTTTATGATGATGCGATTTTAATGCGCGCCAGCGAAACCGTAAACGCATCGATAAGCGCCTATGGCGGTGGTCAAAGTGATTTTCCGGAACTTATCCGTAGTCAACTTGCCGAATTAGATGTTGAAGCCAGCCGTCTGCGCCTAAGCGTGGCGCGGGCCAAAACCCATGCTCGGATTATATATTTAACAGGAGATGTAAAATGACCAAAGCTAGATTAGTGGTCCTTTCTATAATTTTATTACTGGCCATAGGGCTGGGATATGGTCTTGGCCGTTTTGCCTCTCATGATGATGGTATGGCCTTGGCGAAAGGTGAGCGTGGCTCTGAACAGGGTGAGCGCAAAATTGCCTATTGGCAAGCGCCCATGGATGCCAGTTTCCGCAGCGATAAACCGGGTAAGTCCCCCATGGGCATGGATCTCATTCCTGTCTATGAAGACGAGATCAATGGCGGTGGGTCTGAACCTTCTGTGCGGATCAATCCGGCGGTTGTTAATAATCTTGGCGTGCGTACAGAAGAGGTGCGCCTGATGCCGGTAGAAGGCGGCGTTAAAACCGTTGGTACTATTCAGATTAATGAAGAATCCCAAAGCGATATTCACACCCGCACCGAAGGCTGGGTTGAACGTTTGGTGGTGCGTGCAGAAGGCGACCATGTGAAGCGCGGGGATTTATTATTTGAATTTTACGCACCAGAATTGGTGGCGGCCCAATCGGAATTTTTGCAGGCGGCCAAACTTGGTCGCGATCGCTTTACAGACGCTGCGACAGAACGCTTGCTATCGCTGGGCATGTCGTCAGGGCAGATAGCCCAATTACGCAAGCGCGGTAAAACATTGCGTTTGATTAAAATATATGCGCCACAATCCGGCGTGGTAACCGCTCTTGATGTGCGCGAAGGCATGTTTCTAAAGCCATCTATGCGTGCCATGCGGATTGTGGATTTGAGCGATGTTTGGCTCATCGCTGATGTGTTTGAAAATGACGCCGCCTCGCTTAAGGTCGGGCAAAAAGCCTATATGACTTTGCCCGCTTTTGCCGGTGAGATTTTTGAAGGCGAAATAGATTTCATCTATCCAACCACGGATGAAATGGCACGCACAGTGCCGGTTCGTCTGCGCTTTGATAATCCAAAAGGGCGTTTGAAACCAAATATGTATGCTAGCGTAATCATTCGCAATGGAGAGGCTGGCGAGCGGTTAACCATTCCACAGTCGGCACTTATTCGTTTTTCAGCAGGAGACCGTGTGATTGTCGCTCTTGGCGAGGGACGCTTTCGCCCGGCGGCGGTGAAAACCGGCGCTGAGTTTGGCGATCGCGTGGAAGTTTTGGCGGGGCTTGATATTGGCGAACGCATTGTCACTTCCGGACAGTTTTTAATTGATTCAGAAGCCTCAATGGCCGGTAGCATGTTGCGGCTGGCCTCGCCGGAAGAAAATGCCAGCGAAGAGATGGCAGGCATGGATATGTCGCAAAAAGAAGAAGCTTCCAAAGTTGAGGAAAAAGAGACAGGGCAAGACCATGCCAATCACAATCCGCCCGAGCCAAAATCCTACACAGCTATGGGTAAAGTTATTTCCATCAATAAAGAGGACGGCTCCATCATGCTTGACCATGAGGCGGTAGAAGAGCTTGGCTGGCCGGGAATGAAAATGGGCTTTGTTTTGGCCGAAATGAAATTGGCCGATGGTTTAGCCAATGGCGATAGTGTGCATTTCACCTTTGCCAAAGGCGATAGCGGCTATGTTATAAGCAGTATCATGGCCATGGGCGGGGGGGCTGAATAATGATTGAGTCTCTTATTCGCTGGTCGGTTCAGAACCGTTTTTTTGTTGCATTTTTTGCTTTGGTTCTGGCCGGCGCCGGGTTTTTATCCCTGCGCGCAACACCACTTGATGCCATTCCGGACCTGTCCGATGTTCAGGTGATTATCAAAACCACCTATCCGGGCCAAGCGCCGCAAGTGGTTGAAGATCAAGTTACCTATCCCTTGTCGACGGCCATGCTGGCTGTGCCTAAAGCAAAAACCGTGCGCGGCTATTCCTTTTTCAACGATTCTTATGTCTATATCATTTTTGATGAAGGCACGGATTTATATTGGGCGCGCTCGCGGGTACTGGAATATTTAAGTCAGGTCGCAAGTGATCTGCCGCCTTCGGCGCGGGCCTCGTTGGGGCCGGATGCCACGGGTGTCGGCTGGGTTTATCAATATGCTTTGGTTGATCGTACAGGCCAGCATGATCTGGCAGATTTGCGCGCCATTCAGGATTGGTTCTTGAAATATGAATTACAAACCGTTCCGGGGGTTTCGGAAGTTGCAACAATTGGCGGCATGGTGCGGCAATATCAAATCGTTGTCGATCCTGATCGCCTGCGCTCTTACGGCCTAACCTTGCCCATGGTGCGCAAAGCCATTCAACGTGGCAATATGGAAACCGGAGGCCGGGTGATTGAGATGGCCGAAGCGGAATATATGATTCGCGCCAGTGGCTATGTGAAGGGCCTTGATGACCTTGAGCGCATTCCGGTCAAAACCACAAAAGGCGGCGTGCCGATATTATTGCGCGACATTGCCGATATTCGCATTGGGCCGGATTTGCGCCGGGGCATTGGCGAGTTGAATGGTGAAGGCGAGGCAGTTGGCGGCGTTGTCATCATGCGCTGGGGCGAAAATGCTTTGGCAACAATTGATCTCGTTAAAGAAAAGCTTGAATCCATCAAAGAAGGCCTGCCCGATGGTGTGGAAATTATCACCACCTATGATCGCTCCAGCCTGATTGAGCGGGCGGTGCATACGCTGGAAGAAAAACTGATTGAAGAATTTATCATTGTTGTTCTCGTCTGTGCGATCTTCCTGTTTCACTTACGCTCGGCACTGGTTGTCGCTTTGTCATTGCCCCTTGGGGTAGTGGCGGCTTTCATCGTCATGAATATTCAGGGCATTAACGCCAATATTATGTCTCTTGGTGGTATTGCGATTGCTGTTGGTGCCATGGTGGACGCCGCGATTGTGATGATAGAAAATGTTCATAAACGATTGGAGGGTAGGCAGGTCACGATTGAGGAGCGATGGAAGATTGTTACTGAGGCCTGCGCCGAGGTTGGCCCGCCAGTGTTCTTCTCTTTGCTTATCATCACCGTCAGTTTCACGCCAATCTTTGCCCTTGAAGCGCAAGAAGGGCGGATGTTCAAACCGCTCGCCTTTACCAAAACCTATGCCATGGCCGCAGCAACAGCTTTATCGGTAACACTTGTGCCGGTTTTGATAGGGTTTTTGGTGCGCGGTAAAATAAGCCCGGAAGAGAAAAATCCGATTAACCGGTTTTTGCAAAATCTGTATGCGCCGGTTATTCGCTCAACCTTGCGCTTTCCTTTAACGGCGATTGCTATTGCCGGATTGATTATGGCTAGTGCTATCATTCCGGCAACGCGCCTTGGGTCAGAGTTTATGCCTGACCTCAATGAAGGCGATTTGCTTTATATGCCGAGTGCCTATCCGGCTATCTCGGCGGGTAAAATGGCGCAGACTTTGCAGCAAACCAATAAGCTCATCGCCACCATTCCTGAGGTTGAAACCGTTTATGGCAAGGCCGGGCGCGCAGACAGCGCAACCGATCCGGCACCCCTGACCATGATTGAAACCATTATTCAGCTAAAGCCAAAATCCGAATGGCGCAAAGGCGTTACCATGGCAAGCCTGAAGGAAGAGCTGAATGAACTTGTTGATGTGCCCAGCTTTACCAATGTCTGGATCATGCCGATCAAAAACCGCCTTGATATGCTGGCGACGGGTATCAAAACTCCGGTCGGTATCAAAGTAGCCGGACCGGATCTGACAGTCATCGCGCAGATTGGCGAGGATATTGAAAAGGTCTTGAAAGATGTGCCCGGCACAGCTTCCGTTTATGCCGAACGTGTTACGGGGGGGCGCTTCATTGATATTGATATTGATCGCGAAGAGGCAGCGCGTTTCGGGCTCAATGTTGCAGATGTCCATGATGTCGTGCAAACGGCGATTGGTGGCATGAATGTCGGGGAAAGTGTTGAAGGTCTGGAACGCTTCCCGATTAATTTGCGCTATCCAAGAGAGATAAGAAACTCACCAGAGCGCTTGCGCGATTTGCCATTGGTCACCGCATCGGGGGCAGAGATTCCTTTAGGTCGTGTGGCCAAGGTTTCCATCAATGAAGGGCCGGGGGTTATTCGCAGTGAAAATGCCCGCCTTAATGGTTGGGTCTATGTGGATATCAGCAATGTGGATATCGGCTCTTATGTGGCGGATGCACAAAAGGCTGTTGCTGAAAATGTCGATCTACCCCCCGGCTATTCTATCGCCTGGTCCGGGCAGTTTGAATATATGGAGCGAGCCAAAGAGCGCTTTGCCTTGCTTGGTCCGGCGATGCTTTTGATCATCTTTGTTCTATTGTTCATGAACTTCAAAAAAATGGGCGATGTCCTGATTATCATGGGCACGCTTCCCTTTTCACTGGTTGGCGGTTTATGGCTGATGTATGTGAGCGGTTATAATTTCTCGGTGGCGACAGCGGTAGGCTTTATTGCCCTTGCCGGGGTGGCGATTGAAATAGGTGTTTTAATGATCATGTATCTCAATCAGGAAATGGCTGCGGCGCGCATAAAGGCCAAAGATGAGGGCCGCGTTCTCGACCGCGAAGATATTGCCAATGCCATTCGTAAAGGGGCCTTGCGCCGCTTACGCCCGGTTCTGATGACGGCATTGATTATTCTTGCCGGTTTGATGCCGATTATGTTTGGGGATGGTACAGGTTCGGAAATTATGCGCCGCATCGCCGCGCCCATGGTCGGCGGGATTATCACCGCAACCCTGTTGGCTCTGGTCGTCGTGCCAGCAGTTTATTATCTGGGGGCAAGGCGCAAAGCAAAAATGCGCAAGTCTGACCCCGAAGCTCTGGCAGTAAGGCCTGCTCCGGCAGAATAAAGACTGGTTAGGGTTTGGGTTTATCCTCCGCGCCGGGTGCAGATTTTTCCAATCTGTCATCCGGTGCGGGGTCTGCTCCAAGGGAAGGTGCGACCGAGACGGGCTTGTCGCTGTCGCAATCCTTTTCTGCCACATGGCGCAATTCACCAAGCGCCTGACGGATGATAGAGATGGAAGAGCGCAAAAACAGTGTTGCCAGCAATCCGGCAACCAGAAGATCGGGCCATGCGCTGCCGGTTACCCCGACAACAAAACCGGCAATAATGACCCCGACATTGCCAATCGCATCATTGCGCGAGCAGAGCCATACGGAGCGGACATTGCTGTCACCATCGCGATAGCGCAATAAAATCAGCACACTCACCACATTGGCAATCAGTGCCATAAAGCCAATCAGGCTCATGGTTTGCGCCCCGGGTGGCTCGCCGCCAAAAACCCTTTGGGCCGTTGTTATCAAAATGAAAGTCGCAAGAACTGCCAGCGACGCCCCTTTGAACAGGGAGGCTTTGGCGCGCAGTTTTAGGGATGCCCCAAGCACCGCAAGGCTAATTGCATAGGTTGCTGTATCACCGGCAAAATCGAGGGCATCGGCTTTCAGCGCTTGCGACCCGGAAGAGAACCCGGCCAACATTTCAATGATGAACATGATGCCATTAATGGCAATCACCGCCCATAAGGCATGTTTATAGCCCGGCGTTAGTCCCTCAAAGGAATGTGATTGATGATTGCCGCCCATACTACCTCCGGGGATTGAAATCAACAGACAAGGCGTCGATATTATTAACAAGCCATGTGCAAAAAATTCATTTAGCATGAAGTTAAGGTCAACACCAATGGCAAGGGGCAGCCTGTCATTAATCTGTTGATTTGTTATCACATTCATCAATGAAGATGAGCCAAAAGGAACCTGACAATGAGCTATTATTTTTCCAAAATTCTCGACATCAGCTTTGACGATGCGATTGCCAAAGTAACCGAGGCCTTAAAAGAAGAAGGATTTGGCGTTCTAACCGAGATTGATGTCAAAGAGACGCTAAAGAAAAAAATCGATGTGGATTTTCACCCCTATCGTATTCTTGGCGCTTGCAATCCCAAGCTGGCCCATCAGGCGCTCACCGCCGAAGATAAAATCGGCACCATGTTGCCCTGCAATGTGATTGTGCAACAATTGGATGGCGGCAAGGTAGAGATTGCCGCTGTTGATCCGGTCGCCTCTATGGCCGCCGTTCAAAATGATGATCTTGGGAAAATCGCTGGCACGGTGCGTGCCAAATTATCTCAGGTGATAGAGACTTTATAGCCTCAAAGCCCTTAAAAACCTTTGGTTAATCACGCAAAAGTCAGATTCTGCTGTTCCCATGGGACATTTTCTCTGGTAACGGTTTCTTATCTGATATGGACTAAAAGCGATTATATGATGATTGGCACAAGATTTAACGGAATGAATATAGGTCTGGCTTTATTGCTGGCCCTTGCCGTTGTGATTGCGCCACTTTCGGCCGCGGCCGAACAACAGGCTGAAAGTTTTGACAGCTCTGTCATCCATCATGGGGATCATCAAGACCATGAATTGGATGGGGTTGAGGATAAATCGGGCGATCACCACGATAAATTCCACGCCCATAGCTGTGGCACCTGTCATATTCATGTCTATGCGCAAACTGCCATGGTGGAAGTTTTGGCGCGTTCCCCTGCGAGTCTGCTTTTGGCAAAGGGCCATTTAGATCCGCCAAGCACAGGGTCCAGCGGCCTGTTCCGGCCCCCTCGCGCTTAAAAAATCTGAAAAATAAATAGGCGCTGCTTTGGCAGTGCTTAATCCGGATTTTATAAGCGAAGAGGATTATTTTCGTGAAAGTAAGAATTGTTGGCGTTTTATACGCCTTGGGCTTGCTGGCTTTTTTGCCCAGCGCAGCCGCTGCTATCTGTGATGGCACACCATCATTGCAAGGACCTGCTCTTGTAAAGGGGGGAACATTAACGCTCGAAGCTGTGATTGCCGAAATTCATCGGGCTTCCCCGGCAGTGCGCAGTGCGGGACTAGAAATTAGTGCCAGAAAAGCAGAAGCCGCCCAAGCGGCCCGTTGGCTTAATCCATCACTTTCAATAGATGTTGAAAATTTTGGTGGTGATGGCGCATTGTCAGGCACTGATAATGCAGAATCCACCTATGCGCTGGAACAGACATTTCAACTGGGCGGCAAGAGGCGCTATTCGGCGCGCACCGCCCGGGCCTATACGGCGCTGGCAACAGCCGATTGTGCGGTCATTCTGCGTGAGGCGGAATTACAGGCAAGCCTTGCCTATTATGAGCTTTTAGCGGCGCGAGATATTGCCGGGTTGACGCAAGAAGCGGCCAATCTTGCTGAGCAATTGGCCGAGGTCGTTGAAAAGCGGGTACGGGCCGGGGCCGCAGCACCGCCAGACCTTGCCCGCGCCAAAACAGAAGCGGCAACAGCCCGCGCTCTGGCAACCGGGGCTGAGGCAGAAGTAACGCGCATGCGATATGCGTTGGCTGTTTTTTGGGGTGATGCCGAGGCTGATTTTAAACTGCCACAATCATCATCTGAAAGCGGCACTGCCAATCCATTATCCGACAAGGCCAGCAGCGCCCATCCTCTTTTGCAACAAGCAGAAGCGGCAGAGCGCGCTTTGGCAGCGCAAAAGCGATTAGAGCAGGCACGCGCCTTACCGGATGTCACCCTATCGGCAGGCTATCGCCAATTTGAAGCCAGTGGTGAAAACGCTTTAGTGGCGGGGCTATCTGTGCCTTTGCCATTATTTGATCGCAATCGCGATGCGGTGCGGGCTGCCGATTATCGTTTGTCGGCGCGGGCGGTTAATCGTCAAGCCATGGAAGCACAAATTCTGGCCCAGCAAAGAGCCACGATTGCTTCGCTAAAAGCAGCGCGTTCGCGGCTGACGCAATTACAAGAAGAAGCTCTGCCCGCTGCCCGTCAGGCTTATGATGCTTCGCTGCGCGGTTATTCGGTTGGCAAGTTTGATTTGACCAGCACGATTGATGCCCGGCGTGCTTTAATAGAAACGCAATTGGCCGCGATAGAAGCGGCGCTTTCCCTACATATGGAAGATATGCGGTTACGCAGCCTGATTGGCGCCACACCGTTTGATGGAGATCGTTATGAGTAAAGAGTTTAAAAAGACAACAGCCCTGCCCCTGACATTGCTGATGGCGGCTTTATTGTTAAGCGCCTGCGGTAATGCCGCGCCGCCTAAAGAAGATGGCCATGACCATGGCGAAGAGCAGGGGATGGATGCCGCCCATGGGGAAGATGCCCATGGGGATGAAGATCACGCAGACGAACATGGGGATAAGCATGATGAAGATGGCGATGAACATGGCCATGATGAGCCTGCGGGGGAGGACCGGGTTTCTCTTAGCCCAGTGCAGGCAAGAGAGGCTGGCATAGTTGTAGGCGTGGCGAAAAAAACGCAAGCCGGTCAATGGCTCTCCCTACCGGCTGAAATTCGCTTTGATGCTGATCGCATTGCCAATGTGGCCCCACAGGTCAATGGTGTCATCAGCGAGCTTTATGGCTCCGAAGGCGATGAAGTTGAAAAGGGCGACAAATTAGCGTTGCTATCCAGTCGCGAATTGGCTGGTCTTAAAGCGGATTATAGATCAGCCATGGGGGCAGAGCGCCTCGCCCGCGCCGACTTGGCGCGGGAAGAAAAATTATGGGCGGAAAAAATAACCTCCGAAGCCGATCTGCTTACGGCTCGCGCGGCGTTACATGCAGCCAATGCCGAAAGAGAAAGCGCTGAAAACAAATTGCACGCCGTTGGCATTGGTCATGAGGTGATTGATGATTTGAAAAGCGCCCGTGATGGTGCCTTATCGGAATTTACGGTTACAGCGCCGATAGCCGGTGTCATTGTCCGCAGGCCGGTAACACTTGGGGAAACGGTTGTTGCGGGCGAGAGCGGCGGTACGCCAATGTTCACCATTGTTGATGATAGTGTCGTCTGGGCGGATATTGCTGTCTTTAAGCAAGATCTCAGCAAAGTGCGCAAAGGGGCGAGTGTTACCCTGAAAGATGATGACGGCACTCTATTGGCGAGCGGTGAAATCTCTTTCATCTCGCCGATCATTGACGAGACATCCCGCACGGCAACGGCACGTGTGGTGGTTGACAATGCCGACGGTCAATTGCGCCCCGGCCAATTCGTCACCGCTGATATTGCCCTTGGCAATGGGGCGGCAATTTTGCGTGTGCCCAAACAGGCGGTGCAATTGGTGGAAGGTCAAAATGTGGTCTTCATCCCGCAAGGGGATGGCTATGTACCGCTACCGGTCGTGACTGGCGAAGAAAGCAATGGCTATGTTGCTATTCGTTCGGGCTTGGACGAAGGACAAAGTTTTGTTGCGCAAGGGGCTTTCACCTTGAAGGCGCAGCTTGAAAAAGCTGCCTTTGGCGATGGTCACTCTCATTAAAACAGGATGTAAAAAACCGTTCCATTCCTGTTTTGTAATCTGAATTTTCTGGATACCTTTTTCAAAGGGTCAACTTTTGTCAAAGGCACGCCTTCAAGGAGTAACTTCCATGTTTAATTTAATGCACCGCGTTGTCGCAGGGCGATTGCTGGCATCCATCGCCGCTTTGGCAATGACATTGGGCGGTCTGTTCGCCTTTCGCGCCCTTCCTGTTGATGCTTTTCCTGATGTCACCCCTTCTCTGGTGCAGGTCTTTACCGAAACAGAAGGCCTCGCCCCGGAAGAGGTCGAGCGTTATGTCACCTATCCAATTGAAACCGCCATGTCGGGCCTGCCCAAATTGAAATCCATGCGCTCGGTTTCAAATTTTGGTCTGTCGGTTGTTAATATTTATTTTGAGGACGGTACCGATGTCTATTTTGCTAGACAGGTGGTGGGCGAGCGTCTCGACCAAGCTCGTGAGGCTATCCCTGACGGTTTTGGCGAACCACAAATGGGGCCCATTTCAACAGGGCTTGGGATTATTCTTTATTTCCGTCTGGTCGACGAAACACAAACCAAAACCCTTGTTGAGCTGCGCGAGATACAGGACTGGATTATCAAATATCAATTACAAACCGTGCCGGGGGTTACGGAGGTTTTATCCCTTGGTGGGTTTGAAAAACAATATCAGGTTCGTCTCGATCCCGACGCCTTGCTGGCTTATGACATTAAAATTGCCGAAGTGATTGATGCCTTGGAGCGTGGTAATAAAACCGAGGGCGCGCAATTTATTGAAATAGGCGCTGAGCAATATACGGTGCGCGGGGTTGGTCTTGCGCGGACCATTGAAGACCTTGCCGAAATTGTGGTGAATGTTGAAGATGGTCGCCCGGTGCGGGTGCGTGATTTGGGCGAGATTATTGTTGGCGGCGGCGTGCGCCAAGGTCTTGCCACTGCCAATGGCGAAGGCGAAGTTGTTGCCGGTCTGGTTTTGAAACTTTATGGCACCAATACTTCGGATGTGATTGCCAGAGTTAAACAGCGTTTTGACGAGGTCAATGCCACTTTGCCCGAAGGGGTAAAGGCTGTTCCTTATTATGATCAGGGAACATTGGTAAATAAGGCATCAGCTACCGTTACCAATGCTTTATGGCAAGGTGCACTACTGGTTGCGTTGGTGGTTTTTGTATTTCTTGGTGGCTGGCGTCCTTCTCTTGTGGTGGTGTTGTCCATTCCGTTTTCGGTTGGCTTTGCATTTATTGCCATGCAGATATTGGGCATTAGCGCCAATCTCATGTCTTTGGGAGGGATTGCTATTGCTATCGGCATGATGGTTGATGGAGCAATTGTTATTTCCGAAAATGTTGATCGCGGTTTGCGAAATATGACCGATGGGGACAAGCGCTCGCTTGTGGCTCGCTCTACTGCAGAAGTTATTGCCCCTCTGATTGCCGCTGTGGCGGTGGTCATCGTGGTATTCCTGCCCTTGTTCTCCTTACAAGGCGTTGAAGGCAAAACCTTCCGACCTTTGGCGGCTTCGGCGGCTTTGGCCATGACCGGCTCGCTGTTTTATGCGGCGATGATTGCGCCCGCCATGGCGTTTGGTCTTATGCGTCCGGCTCGAAAGGGTGCTGAGAGCGGCGGCCAGATTATTGATGCTATTAAACGCGCGGCCGGGTTTTTTGTACGCGTGCGGCTTGCGGCAATCGGTCTTGCCGGTTTGTTGCTGATCGCGGGTATTGCCGCAGGCTCGCGCCTTGGCTCTGAATTTACGCCCGCTCTTGAAGAGGGTGATATTCTGTTGCGCATTACAATGGCGCCTTCAATCTCGTTAACCGAGGCGGCGGCAACCACGACAAGGGTTGAAAAGCGCTTGCTCGAGGCTTTTCCGGAAATCTCCAATATCGTCACCCGCATTGGTCGCGGCGAGGTCGGGGCCCATGCGGACCCCACCAATAGCGCCGAAGCCTTTGTGGAGTTAAAGCCACGCAAACAATGGCGCCGGGGCATGACACCGGAAGATTTGCGCACGGCCATTTCAGAAAATCTAGAAAGCTATCCGGGTATTCTAGTCAATATCGGCCAACCCATCGCCATGTCCGTAGATGAATTGCTGACCGGCACGCGGGCCGAGCTGGCAGTGAAAATCTTCGGGCCGGATTCGCAAATCCTGTTGGAGAAATCCCAGCAATTACAAAACATTTTGCAACAGGTCCCAGGCGCTGCCGAGGTTCAGGCAGACCAAATCACCGGGGCCCCGCAACTTGTTGTAACCATGGACCGTAAGGCTCTTGGGCGTTACGGGCTTGATGTTGAAGATGGGCTTGATGTCCTGCGCACAGCAGTGGGCGGTGCAGAAGCTGGCGCTTTGTTTGAAGGGGTGAGACAATTTCCAATTGTCGTGCGCTTCCATGAACGCGACCGTGATACAGCCGAGGCTGTAAAGCGTATCGTTCTTGAATCGCCAACCGGCGCGCGCGTGCCTTTGGAAGCAGTTGCCAATATCACAACCCTGATTGGCCCAAGGCAAATCACCCGTGAAGATGGCGAGCGCTTTATTTCTGTGCAATCCAATGTTCGCGGGCGCGATATCGGCTCCTTTGTTGAAGAAGCGCAAGTTTTAGTGGCCGAGGAAATGGACTTGCCACCCGGCTATCGTGTTGTCTGGGGTGGGCAGTTTGAATTGCAACAACAAGCCAATAAGCGCTTTGCCGTGGTTATTCCCATTACTCTTGGCATTGTCTTATTGATCCTGTTGATGACTTTTGGCCGGTTGAAATCTGCGGTTTTGATCTTGCTAAACATTCCTCTGGCTTTGACCGGCGGGGCCTTGGCCTTATGGATAACCGGACAGCCGGTATCCGTACCTGCGACAGTTGGCTTTATTGCCCTGTTTGGTATTGCCCTTGGTAATGGCATGGTGCTGGTCAGTTTTATGGATGATTTTGCCCGTGCTGGCCGAAATCTCGATGAATTAGCAATTGATGCTGCGGGCTTACGGGCAAGGCCAGTTTTGATGACCGCCTTGACCACAGCCCTTGGATTGGCGCCGCTTCTTTTTGCCACGGGGGTTGGCGCGGAAGTGCAGCGGCCTCTGGCGACAGTGGTCACTGGCGGGCTGATATCATCGACCCTGCTGACATTGCTGGTGCTGCCGTCTTTGCATCGCTGGTTTGCGCCCAAACCGGACAGCCACCATTCGCTAGTTGAAACCGAGCATGGGCTTGCGGAATAGGTATAAATTAGATATGTTCTAAACAAATATCCTGTCGAAGGGGTAATCCGAAGCTTGATCACTCCGCTTTTTATTTGGCGGATTAGAGGGATTGAAGAAAGCCCTTCGACAGGGTAGAAGGTTTTGATAATGAAGAGTTTTGATACCCATACTTTGCTGACGGCTCATGGCCTGCGCTGCACACGCCCTCGGGTGAAGGTGGCGGAGCTTTTATTTGCCGATGGTCAAGATCGCCACATAACTGCCGAATGGGTTGCCGATGAGTTGGGAAAAATGGGTGAAGCCGTTGCTCTGGCTACGGTTTACAACACCCTTAATAGCTTTATGGAAGCAGGGTTGTTGGCCCAGATTAATGGTCTGGAGGCGGGCCGTTATGTCTTTGATACCAATACCGAGCCTCATCACCATTTTTATAATGAAACCACCGGCTGTCTGACCGATATGCCTCCCTCAGCCTTGCGGTTCTATAAAATGCCGGAGGCTCCGGCGGGCACCGAAATTGTTGATTGGCAGGTTGTGGTTCGCGTTCGCTAATGCGTCGCATTTATTCATATTAGAATAGTTCTAAATTGTCTTGACCCCATCACAACACCTCTGATAGTAAAGGCGGTACAGCCAACAGGCTGAATCTGAGAATTTTATCAAAGGAGCACACCCGATGTCACTTAAAGGCACGAAAACAGCAGACAATTTAAAAGCCGCTTTTGCTGGCGAATCCGAAGCCAATCGCCGCTATCTTTATTTTGCGCAAAAGGCCGATATTGAAGGCTATAATGATGTAGCCGCCGTTTTCCGGTCCACCGCAGAAGGCGAAACAGGCCACGCCCATGGGCATTTGGAGTTTCTTGAAGAAGTAGGCGATCCGGCGACAGGCCAGCCGATTGGTTCAACCGAAGACAATCTGAAAGCCGCGATTGCTGGCGAGACTTACGAATATACAGATATGTATCCGGGCATGGCCAAGACCGCCCGTGATGAAGGCTTTGATGAAATTGCCGATTGGTTTGAAACGCTGGCCAAGGCTGAGCGTTCCCATGCGGGCAAATATCAAAAAACGCTGGATGAATTGCAGGCCGGTTAAGTTCGCTCTTAAATTCACCAAAACCAACAATAGCAGGAGTGCGGTTTGAGCGCTCCTGCGATTTGTGCCTCTTTTAAAGTTTCGGATATTCCTCATGTCGAATGATACTACCAAAACCAACACGCCCCCTCGCGAGGGCTCACTTGATGCCCCCACGCGACACCCAATTCCTTGGCAAACAGAAGAATTTTATAATGAAGAGGCGTTTGATAAAGAATTTTTGCGGGTTGCTGAAGTTTGTAATTCCTGCCGTCGCTGTTTCAATCTCTGTGATAGCTTCCCAATTCTGTTTGACCGGGTTGATGAAAGCGAGAATTTTTCCGTCGACGACCTGACCAAGCAAGATATCAAAGATACGGTGGATGGTTGCACATTATGCGATATGTGTTTCTTGACCAAATGTCCCTATGTGCCGCCCCATGAATTTAATATTGATTTTCCGCATTTGATGCTGCGCTATCGCGCTATTGAACATAAAAAAGGCAAAACTTCTTTTGCTGATAGCCAATTGGTCAAGACAGATCGCAATGGCACATTGGCGCGCCCAGTGGCGGGTATTGTAAATTGGGCGACAAATAAAAAGAACAAACGTGTGCGTACAATCATTAACACGCTTGGAGATATTCACCCGGAAGCAGAGCTACCCAAATTTAATAGCCACACTTTAAAGGCCCGTGCGAAAAAACCACGAGAGATCAATCGCGAGGCTCCGGCTTTTGGGATGCGTAAAATTGCCCTCTATGCCACCTGTTTTGCAAATTATAATAAGCCGGCCATTGGCGAGGCGGCACTCAATGTTCTGGCGCAAAATGGCATTGAACCAAAATTTGTCTATCCCGCCTGTTGTGGCATGCCGGAATTAGAGCAGGGCAATCTCGACCAGGTGGCGGCCAATGCCCGCAAAGTGTCCCGAGAATTGCGCCCGCTCATCGCCGAGGGCTACACCATTATGAGCTTGGTGCCATCCTGTTCGCTGATGCTAAAATTTGAATGGCCATTGATTTTACCCAATGATGAAGATGTCAAAGCCTTGTCTGCGGCGACAATGGATTTCGATCAATTATTGGTGGATATTTCGAAAAATGAAGGGCTCGCCAAAGGATTAAAGCCTGTGAAAGGCGGGGTTACCTTGCATCTTTCCTGCCATAGCCGCGCGCAAAATATTGGTCAGAAATCTGCCGAGCTGTTAAAGCTTATTCCGAATACGGATGTTTCGATAATTGAGCGCTGTTCTGGCCATGGAGGCACTTGGGGCATTAAAAAAGAGCACCATGAAACGGCTTTGAAAATTGGCAAGCCGGTCGCCCGCGAGGCGCTAAAGGTTCATAATGCTTTTGTGGCTTCTACCTGTCCACTGGCCAGCGATCACATATTGGAAGGCATGGAAAAGCAGCAAAAAGGGTCCGCCCCCGCCCATGCCTGGCACCCCATTGAAATTCTGGCCATGGCCTATGGCTTTGAGCCGCAGACGGATTAAAGAAGAAAAACAGGATATTATGAACACGCAAATCAGTCTTCCCGACCCAACCCGCAACACACCAATTTCCGGTGCCGATATTGTCGATCCGAAGCTTTATGCCGAACAGCGCAAAGAGCTTCGTAAGGCAATGATTCCGGTCAAAGCCCCCCGCCGCATTGCGGTTGGGCCGGACGCCACATTTTATTTCGAGAACTATCTGACCATGTGGTATCAGGTTCATGAAATGTTGCATGCAGAAAAAGGTGGCGAAGAGCAATTAAAAGACGAGTTGGCCGCCTATAACCCACTTATTCCCAATGGTAGTGAACTGGTAGCGACATTAATGTTTGAAATTAATGACCCGGATCGCCGCGAGCGCGTATTGCAGCAATTAGGCGGTGTTGAAACCAAAGCTTTTTTGCGCTTTGACGATTTTGAGGTCTTTGCAGTGCCGGAAATGGATGTTGAACGCACCAAGGAAACGGGCCGCACATCATCGGTACATTTTTTACACTTCCCCTTTACCCAAGAAGAGGCTGCTGCGTTCAAGGCCGAGACGGGCGAAATTACCCTAGGCATTGCCCATCCCAATTATAATCACCGTGCAGTCTTAAACGCTGAAAGCCTTACCAGCCTGCGCAAAGACTTAGCCTAAAGCGCCTGTCGAAAGTTAAATCCTTCGACAAATGTAGGGTGAATTTGATTTTCGATAAAAGCAAATACGCTCTATGGGGCAATCGTCTCTTCGAGTTTCGAGGACAAAGATAGCAGGCTGGCTTCGGCGATAAACAAAGCCACATGCTCGCGATAGCGGGCAATCTGTGCATTGCGATAATCGTTTTCCGCGTCCAGCGCTTCTACCAGCGTGCGGATGCCGGCTTCATATTCTTTTTGCGCCCCTTCGGCCGCAAGGCGAGCGGCGTCTTCAGCGCGCATAGCTGCATTCAAGGATTGGCGTCTGGCTTGCAAATTACCCCACAAGCCGGCCACGGCTTCGCGCAATTGCAATTCGGCGCGTCTTGCCCCAGCCTGCGCCTGCGCTTGCCCTGCGCGGGCTTCTCGAATTTTTGCACTGCGCAAGCCGCTGGTAAAGAGTGGCATTTCAATGCCAACAAAAGCACCCACATCTTCTACCGGTTGATTAAAGAAAAAATAGCTCTCCTCGGTTCGTGAGGCCCGCGCTGACAAGGTGACCTTGGGGCCAAATTGGCCTTTGGTTTGCTGTACGCGATAACCAGCCGATTGTGCCATAGCTTTGGCGGCGGCAAGATCGGGATTGGCTTGCAGAACCTCGGCCATGGCGTCATCAAAACTCGCCGGAAGCGGGAGGTTATGATCAAACGCAGCGACAGGGCGCGGCTCACTAATGCCGGTGAGACGGGCAAGTTTTGCTTGCGCGCTAGCCAAAGCGGCCTGATTGGCCCCGTGGCGCGCTTGCGCAGAGGCAAGACGGGCTTCGGTCAGGGCGATATCGGTTTTGGTAACGAGGCCTTGCGCCATGCGCGAGCGAGTTTCGTCAAGGCGAATTTCAAATGTTTTTACCTGTTCGCCGCTAACTTCGTAAATACGGTCTGCCAGCCATGCATTGGCATAGGCTTCTACGGTAGCAAGGGCGATTTTTTCATTTACGCCTTCAAGATTGTTTTCGGCAGCAGAGCTAGCGCTTTTTGATGCATCAATCGAAGCGCGCAAAGCGCCGGATTGATAAATTGGCATTTCTGCTTTTACGCCTATTTGCTGGGGGTTTTGCGAAATAGACCCTGTGGTGAAATCGGTTTCTGTAACCCCGACCTGTCCTTGGACGCCAATTGTAACCAAACGATTTGCTTGCGCGGCACTAATGCCTGCTTTTTCGCGATCAACAATGGCGCTGGCTTCTTCAATAGACGGATCAAATTGCAAAGCATGCTCAACCGCTTCGGGCAGGGAGATGGGGGTCATGAAAACAGCCATGAGGCTGATAGCAGAAGATCTGAATAGGGTTCTTTTTTTACGCATAGCATTTTCTCTTTTCTGTAATCTACGAAAGAGACGGGCTTTAGGGTTTTAGCGCCGCTCTTATCCATTGCATCAGGCCATCCCCAGTTTGCGCACCAGCCTGTTTTGCGATCTCGCGACCCCCTTGATAGGCAATTAATGTTGGAATACCGCGAATGCCAAGGCGCGCGGAAACATCCTGATGGGTGTCGGAATTTAGTTTGAAAAGTCGAATATGGTCTGCAAGGGCTTCGGCCGCCTGTTCATAAGAAGGGGCCATCATCCGGCAAGGACCGCACCAGGGCGCCCAGATGTCAATCACATAGCGGCCTTTGTCATGGGTGAGTAGGCGCTCAAAAATTGCGCTATCAATATCAATCGGTTTTCTGGTTGCCAGTGGTTTGCTGCATTTGCCGCATTTGCCATCAGAAAGCGCCGCGCCTTGCGGTACGCGGTTAAGCGCGCCACAGGCATAACAGACAAGCGGGTAGCTGTCTTTTTTGGCAGGATTTTCTGATGGCATTGTTTGGGGTCCACTTATTTTTTCAATTTATGGGTTTTCATAAGTTGCAACATGACATTTTCGAACATGGATTCTGATTTCCCGGCGCGAATTTTGCCAAGAAAAAACTTTTCAAAGGCCACTTTGGCCACATGCACCCATTTGCCTTGTGCGGCCCAATTGACATTGCGCGGCGGAATTTGTGGTTGCGCCACAAAGGCAACGCCACCATCGCCAAAATCAGCAAGGCAAACCGCATTCCAAGTGGCTTCGCTTTGGGGTTCAGAATTACGCACCAGCGAGCCAAGATTTTCTGCCGTGGCCGTAACCATGGATTCAATCATGAAGCCAGTTTTGGGAACGCCTGTTGGCACAACGGTCGGGGTTGGCGGGGCAATGGCAATGCAAACACCAATGCCAAAAATCTCAGGATATTTTGGATTGCGCTGATGTTTGTCGACAATGATAAACCCGCGTGGATTAACCAGCCCATCAATATCCCAAACCGCACCAACCCCTTTAAAGGCCGGCAATATCATGGAAAAATCCATTGGCAGGTCATGAACCGCTTTGCTGGATCCATCTTCATTCATCTCTTCCACATGAAGATGACCGGCTTCGGCTTTTAGAACCTTGGCATTGGTAATCCATTTAATATGGCGGTCGCGCATTTCACTTTCCAGCACGCCCTTGGTATCGCCAACACCATCAAGGCCAAGATGGCCGATATAAGGCTCTGAGGTGACAAAGGTCATTGGTACCTTGTCGCGAATTTTGCGTTTGCGTAATTCGGTATCAATAATCATCGCTGTTTCATAAGCAGGTCCAAAGCAGGATGCTCCCTGAACCGCGCCAACAATGATTGGGCCGGGATTTTTACAAAATTCTTCAAAGGCCTGATTGGCCGCAATGGCATGGTCGATATGGCAAACCGAATGGGTATGCCCTTGGGGGCCAAGGCCCTCAATGGCTTCAAAATCTAGCTCTGGCCCCGTGGCAATCACAAGATAGTCATAAGAAACCTCTGAGCCATCGCCCATGCGAATGATTTTTTGCTCTGGCTCGACGCGTTCAGCCTTGCCGACGATGAAATCAATCCGGCGTTTTTGCATTGGCTTGGCCAAATCTACCAAAATATCCTTGCGGTCGCGCCAACCGACAAGCACCCAAGGATTGGATGGAACGAATTGATAAAAGTCATTTTCATTAATGATCGTGACTTTGTCTTCATCGCGCACTTTGTCGCGAATCTCATAGGCAGCGATAACGCCGCCAAGGCCTGCGCCTAAAACTACAATATGGGCCATTTGCAACTCCTCTAATGCCGTCTCTGGTCTTCCGTAAAAATGACGGTCTTTGGTTGTTATGGATCGCACCAAACGAATTTGATGCGGTGACTATTTCAGATATTTCCCGGCGATTTAATTTTAAACAGCCGAGAAAAAAGCCTGCTGAAGTCTAGCCCTGTCCGACCGGTTTTCAACGCAGCGATTTTTTTGCTGTGATGTCTGGTCAAGACAGTTTTAATATGTTATAAGATGCTTAAATAAGCAATAGCTAATTTAACAAATATCCAACAAAAGAAATAACCAATAAAAAACAATGAGATGGAGCATGGGGCACGTATGTCAGTTCAAATAGAAGAGCAAGAGGATCTCCTAGCGGAGGATATTATAGAGAAAATTCGGGCTGGGGAGGCAGTTTTGATTGATGTTCGCGAGCCAAGGGAATTTGCTTTTGAGCGGATTCATGGGGCTTTGCTGCATCCATTGTCGACCTTTGAACCCCGTGCCATTCCCAAAACCGCCGAGCAGGTGATTATTTTTCACTGCGGCTCGGGCAAGCGATCCCGCAAAGCACTGGATGCCTTTAAGGCAGCCACAGGTCGCGCCGCGGCACATATGGCAGGCGGGCTTGGTCAATGGAAGGCAGCTCGTTTTCCAACCATAAAAATTAATCCGGCAACGGGTGAAGTTGAAGATTCAGGGCTCTTTTAAACCCATAGGAAGCAAGATCATGACCGATAAATGGAAGTTTCTCTTTACTATTATTTTTATTTTGCCGTTTGGGTTTAAGGCCGGTGCGGCTGAAAATGATCCGGGCGGAATAATGACGATACAAGAAAGTGTTGTGGTTGATTATCGTCCGGTGGTAGCGCGCATTGAAGCTGGTGATACAGCCATGGCGCGGTCTCGTTTGCAAGGTATTGTTACGCGTCTTTCCATTGATGAAGGGGATGTGGTCAGCCAAGGGGATATTGTTGCCATTATCACCGATAGTACTTTGGCTCCAAAAATTTCCGCTTTGGCTTCACGAATTGCTGGCCTGCAGGCGCAATTAAAGCAGGGAGAGATAGATTTAGAGCGCAATCAGGCATTATTTGCCGAAGGGTTTTTTCCAAAGGCGCGCCTTGATGAGCAGCGCACCAATCTTGATGTTTTAAGACGCAATCTTGCTGCAGCTCAGGCCGAAAGGCGGGCTTTATTGGCGCGCCAAGATGATGGCAATATCCGCGCCCCGGCAGATGCCCGGGTTACTGAAGTGAGTGTGGTTGAAGGATCGGTGGTTGCGCCGGGCGAGGTTATCGCACGCTTTGCTACGCTTGATGGCCTTGTTCGCATGTCCCTGCCAGAGCGTCATGCGGCGCAAATTAAAGAGGGCGAGACCGTATCCCTTCGCTTGCCAACGCGCGGTAATGAATTGCGCCAAGCGACTATTATAAAGGTTTATCCTGAATTGCGAGAAGGCGCGGTCATTGCCGATGCGACAGTGGAGGGCGGTTTAAGGGCTTTGGTGGGCGAGCGGGTTGATGTTCTGGCACCAATCGGCGAGCGCCGGGCAATTCTGGTTCCGGAAAACTATATCTCTACACGTTATGGCGTTGATTTTGTGCGCGTCAAAGTGGGGGATCGTTTTGTTGATGCGCCGGTGGCTTTGGCGGCCCCGCTTATTGGTCAACAAGGGCGCTTTGAGGTTTTATCGGGTTTGCGCCCCGGCGATATTATCGAGCCAGCGGAGTAAGGTCATGAAAATGGATATTTCGGGTAGCATTACCCGCGCCACTATTCGCTCTCCTTTAACCCCGCTTTTTTTGCTCACCGCTTTGGCGGTTGGGTTAATTGCTTTATTGACTATTCCCCGCGAAGAAGAGCCGCAGATTTCTGTACCCTTGGTGGATGTCATGGTATCAGCGCCGGGTTTGCGGGCCCCAGATGTGGTTGAACAAATTACCAAGCCGCTTGAGGAAATTATCAAAGCTATTCCTGAGGTCGAGCATGTTTACTCGCAAAGCCGCGATGATGGCGCACTGGTGACGGCGCGGTTTAATGTCGGCACGGATTCGGATGCGGCGATTGTGCGCATTCATGAAAAATTGCAGGCCAATCTTGATCGTCTGCCTCCCAATACACCGCTGCCAATGGTTACAGGGCGGGGTATTAATGATGTGCCGATAGTGACTTTAACATTATCGCCGAAAAGCTGGACCGGCGATGTTTGGAACGATACCTCGCTGTGGATGCTGGCCGATGAATTATTAAAAGAGCTGATCAAAATTGAAGATGTTGGTTTGACCTCGGTGATTGGTGGGCGCCCTTTGGAGATGCGGGTTGAGCCGGATATTCAGGCTCTTGCCGCAAATGGTATTCCGTTGCGCCGATTGGTTGATTCTGTTGAACAGGCAGCTTCTGCCATGCCGGTTGGTATGGCACGGCAGGATGGATCGTCCTTGATGGTGCAGGCGGGCGATCAGGTAGAAAGTCTTAGTGCATTGCAAAGGTTGGAATTGCGCGGCACTGATGGTCGCACGGTCTATCTTTCTGATGTGGCAAACATTCGGGTCATTGGTGCTGATACAGAATCGCGGGTTTGGGCATTGGAGCCAAAGACCAATCAAGCAGGGTTCGAAATGGCACCCGCCGTGACTTTAACTTTGGCGAAGCGCCCAGGGGCTAATGCGGTCAAGGTTTCTGAAGCGATTCTGGAGCGTGTTGAGCATTTAAAAGGGCCGCTTATTCCTGAAGGAGTTAAAGTGGAGGTGACCCGTAATTATGGGGAAACCGCCAATCATAAAGCCAATGAGCTATTATTCCATCTTGGACTGGCGACCATTTCCATTGTCATTCTCATTGCCTTTGCCATTGGCTGGCGCGAGGCTGTGGTTACTTTAATTGTTATCCCTACAACTATTATGCTGACCATGTTTGCGTCAAAAATGATGGGCTATACGATTAACCGCGTCAGTCTTTTTGCGTTGATTTTTTCCATTGGTATTTTGGTGGATGATGCGATTGTGGTTATTGAAAATATTGCTCGCCATTGGGCGATGCGTGACGGGCGCTCGCGGGTGAAGGCTGCCATTGATGCAGTATCTGAAGTTGGCAATCCAACCATTATTGCGACCTTGACGGTCATCGCCGCCTTGATGCCCATGATGTTTGTGTCCGGTCTTATGGGGCCTTATATGGCACCCATTCCTGCTAATGCTTCAGCGGCTATGGCGTTTTCTTTCTTTGTTGCCGTTGGTATTGCTCCATGGTTGATGATGCGCATTGCCGGTGCAGCGAAACTTTCCGGCCATGAGGAAAGCGAGGCGAGTGAAACAAGATTGAGCCGGTTCTATCGATGGATTGCTGGACCGGTTATTGCCTCAAGGCGCAATGCTTGGGTTTTTCTTGGGGTCGTGGGGGTTGCAACCTTATTATCACTGACCTTGTTTGCCTTTAAAATTGTGCCGGTTAAATTGTTGCCCTTTGACAATAAGTCCGAAATTCAAGTGATTGTGGATTTGCCCGAGGGGGTTTCGGTTGAAGATACCGAGCGGACCTTATTTGCGCTGGCCGATGGTTTGCGTGAAGTTGACGAGATTGAAAATATCCAAGCCTATGCAGGCACAGCAGCGCCAATCAATTTCAACGGTCTTGTGCGGCATTATTTTTTACGCCAATCGCCTGAGCTTGGTGACTTGCAGGTGAATCTCAAAGAAAAATCCAAAAGAAAACGTGCCAGCCATGACATCGCTCTTGATATGCGCGAGCGATTAAAAGCCGTGCCATTGATGGAAGGCACAAGTGTCAAGGTCGTTGAAGTGCCGCCCGGCCCGCCGGTTATTTCAACTTTGATGGCGGAGATTTATGGGCCGACCCCTGAAATTCGCAGGCAGACAGCCTCTATTATTCGCCAATTATTTGAGCAAACCGATTTTATTGTTGATGTTGATGATTCAATCGGTGCGCCCTCATCGCGCCTTATCATTGGGGTGGATGAGCCGCGGGCGGCGGATTATGGTGTGGCGCAGGGCGATGTGCTGGATACAATCGCGTTGACATTTTCCGGACAAATAGCAGGCGTATCCCCCCGTGGCGAAGGGCGCGATCCGTTAGATATTCGCATTCGCCTGCCAAAATCAGCGCGTAATTGGTCACAGGAAGTTGCGGCCATTCCAGTGCCGCGCAATCTTATCGGTCCAACTGCAACGCCGGTAGAGCTGGGCGCGCTTGTGGATATTAGCGAAGCTCCAAGCTCGCCCTTTATCTTCCGGCGTGATGCAGCTTTTACGGATCTTGTGATGGGAGAATTGGCGGGTCGGTTTGAAGCGCCTATTTACGGCATGTTTGAAATTGAAAAACAAATCGATGCTTTTGATTGGCAGGCTATGGGCCTCGAAAAACCAATCATTCGCATGTATGGCCAGCCCAAAGATGAGCACAAAACAACTTTATTATGGGATGGCGAATGGGAGGTAACCTATGTCACTTTCCGGGATATGGGGATGGCTTTTGCGGTGGCTTTGTTTGGAATTTATATTCTGGTCGTTGGGCAGTTTAAAACCTTCCGTGTGCCGCTAATCATTTTAACACCAGTGCCGCTGACATTGATTGGCATTATGATAGGTCATTGGATTTTTGGAGCGGCGTTTACCGCAACCTCGATGATCGGGTTTATTGCCCTTGCCGGGATTATTGTGCGTAATTCTATCTTGCTGATAGATTTTGCGCGTCATAGACAGGATGGCAAAACCAGCTTGCGCGAAGTTATGCTGGACGCCGGAGCGGTGCGATTTAAACCAATTCTGCTGACAGCATTGGCGGCTATGATTGGCGCATCGGTGATTTTGACAGATCCGATTTTCCAAGGGCTTGCTATATCCCTGCTATTTGGTCTGGCGTCGTCCACCGCCCTTACGGTGCTGGTTATTCCGGCCATTTATGTCGCCTTGCGGGGGGCGGATTCAATTCCCGCACCCATAGAAGCGCTCAATAATGAGGGGGCCCATGCGTGAATAGAGTAGATACAAACTCGCCAGAGGCGTTTGAAATAATTTCAGAGCGGGTAAAAGATGCAGCCTCGGTTATGAAGGCCATGTCTTCAGATACAAGGTTGCGAATCCTGTGCGCCTTAAGTGCTGGCGAGTTGCCGGTGCATCAGTTGGCACAGATGACAGGTCAATCTTCCTCGGCGATTTCCCAACACCTGACAAAACTGCGGGCAGCGGGTCTCGTTGATTCAAGGCGTGAGGCGCAAACAATTTACTATTTTTGCACCAAAGGGATTGGTAAGGAGATTGTTGATACGCTTTGCGCCTATTACAAAGATGATGAGCGCGGGTGATCGTTAAAGGTTTAACAGTAAGGCGGCCAACCTCACAAAGAATTCATTGCATTATACGGGTTTTGTTTAATAGAAATTAACCGCTTCCCTCTTTGATAGGCGATGAAGTTCAAAAACGGGCAATCGCCAGTCCACGCATCAATTTGAATGCGACGAAAGGACAGGCGTTAAACAAGGAGGGAAGTATAATGCACCATCCCGGAAAAAAATTACGAACAGCACTGACGAGCCTGATGGTTCTTGGTGGTATGGCCATGGGTATGACACCCGGTATGGCCGCTTTGGCTGATGGCGGCGGCCTAACGGCAAAACAGCTTGTTGAAACAGAGCGAACAATTAAGCTTTCCGATGGCAGTGAGAAAGTTGAGCGGGTTCCAGCTGAGTTGGTAAAGCCCGGCGATAAGATCTTTTATACGCTGGTCTACCGCAATGAGGGTGAGTCTGCGGCTGAAAATATTGTTTTGACCATGCCAGTGCCACCACAGATTACCTATTTGGAAAATACTGCCGTGCAACAGGGGGCAGAAGTTATGTTCTCTGCTGATGGCGGCAAGAGCTTTTCGCCGCGCGGCGCTTTGCGGGTGACTTTGGATGACGAAGTGCGCCCGGCCAAATCTGAAGAAGTGACCCATATTCGCTGGGTTGTCACCGAGCCGATTTCACCCGGTAGTGAAGGGCGATTGAGTTTTGCTGGTATATTGAAATAGAAATAACGCCATCTGTTTCAAGGTAAAACACATTGTTTCAAACAGAAACACTATACTGTAAAAACGCCGCGTTTTAACGCGGCGTTTACTTTAATAAGTTGATTTATATGCTATTTTTCTTCATTTCTTTAGGTTCCCCTTAACCAGAATATGCGACATTCCTAGGCGAGGAAATGCAAATGGGCCCCTCGGGAGGGGGCTTTAAGTTACGCTACGAAGGAGTCGCAAAATGCCCAATCCTACAAGAACCCGTTCTGGGTTGCTCAAGGCTGTGTTCGTCTCAACGGCCGCGGTTGTTTCATTTGGCTTTGCCGGGTCTGCCCTTGCAGGCGGCACCCCAGCGGGCACTAATGTGCAAAATACATTCACACTGGATTATTCGGTGGGTGGCACAGCACAGCCGCAAATCGATACAGGTCCGGCGGGCACCAATACGCCAACCGAGTTTACCGTTGACCGTTTGATCGACCTGACCGTTGCAAGTTCCGGCAATACCAATGTTGCTCCGGGTGCGGTTGGTCAGGATCTGGTCTATTCGGTTACCAATAATGGTAATGATGTGCAGGCCTATGATTTCTCCTTTGTCAATGAAACGGGCGATAATTTCGACCCGACAACAAGTTCTTTGCTTTATGTTCTTGATGATGGTGATGGACTTTATGAACCTGGGGCAGGTGCGGGCAATGATGGCACGCTGAATGCCTATACTTTAGGCACAGCGTCGCCAGACATTGTTGCTGATGCGCTTGTCTGGGTCATTATCCGTTCAACAATTCCAACAGCAGGCGCTGTGGTTGATGCAGATCAGGCCAATCTCAGCCTGATTGCTGATACGCTTGAGCCATCGACAGCAGCCTCTCCCGGTACTGCTGTTACCGGCGATACCGATGGTAATTCGCTTACGGGCGCGGCTGAAAATGTTCTTGCCGACGGCTCTGGCACGGCCAATGAGGTTGCCAATGCTGGTGATCACTCAGCCACCGGTAGCTACATTGTTACCGATCCAGACATTACCGCTGCAAAAGCTGTCACTGTCTACTCACAAGACGGCACCGGCTGCGCAACCATTCCCGGTACGCCAACCGGTGGATATTCAGTGCCCGGTTCATGTATTGAATATGTGATTACCGTGCAAAACACTGGGGCAACAGCAACGGCAACAGGAATTTCGATTGCTGATACGCTGGCTGATGAGTTGACTTTTATTTCGGCTGTTGATGCCGGTTCCTTTACAGGCGGCACACTAACAACCCCGGCTACCAATACCAATTGTACTGGTGGGGCCTGTGTCATCGGTTATAGCGGAGCAAGCCTTGCTGCTGGTGCAACCGGTACGATTACCATTCGTGCATTGGTGCAATAAGGGTTTTTGAACAATCTTGTGAAGGGTGACGCTACCACCCTTCACAAAGCAAATCTCGATTTAAAAATACCACCCTTCCGAAATCAGTTTTTCGGATAACGGGAGAATTGTGTGTAATGCGTCACGCCATCTGGCATAACATCTTCCTCGCTCTGGCTTCGGGCCTCGCCTTTCTTGGCGTGGCCCGGGCTGCGGAGCTGGGAGCGATTGTGCCAAATACGGCGGAGGTGAGCTATACCTATGGGGGTAGCTCGGTAACGGTATTGACCAATACAGCTTCTTTTCAGATTGAAGCACGGCGCACAGATTCAACGATTGAGTTTTTGCGCTATTTTCCGGCCAGCAGCAATCAAACGATTATGATCAATGGCGCGGACTACAGCCCCGACGGTTCCCTGACAGGCCCCTTTACGCCGATAGGCCCTGTTAGCTCGCCTAGTGGCTCTGGCTTTGCCACCGGAAGCCCAACCCCGGTGGTTGAAACCGATACTTATCTATCGGGAGAGACGATTCTCGTTCGTGTGACCGATCTTGGCCAAAATGGTGACCCTAATCAGATAGAGACAATTGTTGCGGTGGTGACAGCCAGTCCCGGGGACTGGCAAGGTGGCGGCGGGTCTGGACCTGGTTCCGGCGATGATCGCATTACAATTCGGTTGTATGAAACAGGCCCTGACACCGGGGTCTTTGTTGCATATTTACCCTCGATTTCCGGCGCTGCTTTTGTCAATGATGGTGAACTTAGCATTAATTCCGGCAGCCGATTAACCGCAACTTATGTGGATAGCTTCGATGCAACCGAGGTTTCGGTTGATGTTGCGGCGGTTAATCCGCGCGGTGTTGTTTTTGACAGCCTTACCGGCACGGTTATTAATGGTGCAACTGTCACAATCTTCGATGCCGACACCGGATTGGAAGCGCAAGTCTATGCGGTTGATGGTTTTTCATCCTATCCGTCTTCTGTGATCACCGGCCAGCCGGTTATTGATGGTGCCGGACGGACAAATTTACAATCGCCAGGGGAATTTTTCTTTCCCTATTTGTTGCCGGGTAATTATTATATCACCGTGACGCCGCCATCG
>WFQB01000145.1 GCA_015487305.1 Parvularculaceae bacterium
ATTGTCGACAAATCGATGGGTGGTAGTGATAATGCTGATAATCTCAAAGCAATTTGCTCAGTGTGTAATGAAGGGGCTGCAAATTTAACTTTGGACAGACCTTCGGAGCAAAAACTTCTAATCCAAATTCGTCGCGCAACTATTACCGATCAATTAAAAGTTTTGGAATGGTTGCTTTCAAAATTTCCGGAACAAGCTCGAAAAGGGCTTGGCAAATAATAACGGATTTAGCTCGGACCGATCATTTTTTCCGGGCGCACTATGGTGTCGTAATCTTCTTCCGATACAAAGCCGAGCTTGATCGCTTCTTCTCGCAAGGTGGTGCCGTTTTTATGGGCGGTCTTGGCGATTTTGGTGGCGTTGTCATAGCCGATGACCGGGGCAAGAGCGGTTACCAGCATCAGCGAGCGTTGCATCAGATCTTCTATCCGGTCTTCATTGGCGCTGATACCAATGACGCATTTATCGGTGAAAGATTTGGCGGCATCGCCGAGCAGGCGGATGGATTGCAATACATTATAAATGATCACCGGCTTGAACACATTCAGTTCAAAATGCCCTTGCGAGCCGGCAAAGGAGACAGTGGCGTTATTGCCCATCACCTGCGCGCAGACCATGGTCATGGCTTCGCATTGGGTCGGGTTGACCTTGCCGGGCATGATCGAAGAGCCGGGTTCATTTTCCGGTAGGGAAATTTCTCCAAGCCCGCTGCGGGGGCCGGAGCCGAGCAAGCGAATATCATTGGCGATTTTGAACAGGGAGACCGCGACTTCGTTGAGGGCGCCGTGAGTTTCGACCATGGCGTCATGGGCGGCGAGGGCTTCAAACTTGTTAGGGGCGGTGACAAAGGGCAGTTTTGTATAGGCGGCCACTTCTTCGGCGAATTTTTCTGCAAAGCCGGTCTTTGTGTTAAGACCAGTGCCAACGGCGGTGCCGCCTTGGGCCAGGGCGTAAAGTCTTGGCAAGACAGCCTCAATCCGCTCAATGCCATGAAGCACCATGGCCACATAGCCGGAAAATTCCTGACCCAGCGTCAGGGGCGTTGCGTCTTGCAAATGGGTGCGGCCAATTTTGACAATATCCTTAAAGGCCACAGCCTTGTCATTCAAAGCATTAGCGAGGGCGCTTAACTGCTTGATCAGGTGATGATGAATTTCCTCCGCTGCCGCGATATGCATGGCTGTCGGGAAAGTGTCATTGGAGCTTTGTGAGCGATTGACATGGTCATTGGGGTGGACCGGGTCTTTGGAGCCTATCTCACCGCCGAGAATTTCTATCGCCCGATTGGCGATCACCTCATTGGCGTTCATATTGGATTGGGTGCCGGACCCTGTCTGCCAGACGGAGAGAGGGAAATTATCATTCATCTTGCCTTCGGCCACTTCGCTGGCCGCTTCGACAACGGCCTTGCCGATTTTTTTATCAAGATTGTCTTGCGCCATATTGGTCAGGGCGGCGGAGCGTTTGACAATGCCAAGCGCGCGTATCAGCGGAGCGGGGAAGGTTTCTTCGCCAATCGGGAAATTGATCAGCGAGCGGGCCGATTGCGCCCCATAATATTTATCCGCAGGCACTTCGAGAGGGCCGAAGCTGTCAGTTTCAGTGCGTTTATCGGGGCGTGTATCGGACATTTAATTTCCTGTCGCTTTTATTATTAATTACCATTAGGGCCATCCATGGGATCACCAGTGCCAAGGCGGATAACGGCATTGCCGCCACCGCGCACCCGACTGCCCGTTTGTGCTTTGATGCTGGCTGTATCATCGTCGGATTCTGGTTTTATATAAAGCGTCATGGCGGGGAAATCAGCAAGAAAAGTGGTATCCCGGAAAAAATTCATACCCATAATCAGCAAGGGTTTGTCTTCTATACCCAAAATTTTAAGGCTTTCCAGATCACGTACATAAACATCGCGCTCCAGCCAATATTGTGGCCCGGACCGGATGAGCTGATAGGTGGCAAGAATGCGTGGACGAAACGTGCCATTGGCGCCTTCCAGCTTCCATTGTTTTTCCAGCCTGCGGCGGATGCCGCGTATTTTGGAATTTTTGGCTGAGGCCCAGTTTTGGATGGAAATGGATGAGCCCAGATCCAAGAGGGCGGGTATGGTATAATTGCCAAGATTGACCTGTAAAAAAGTCAAGGTGAAATCATCTTCCAGATAGGGATTGTCGTTAAGGGGGATGCGCCGCCAGTCACGACGTAACTGTGTCGGCACTTTTCGCGAATCCATAAAGGTCAAAGTCTGCTCTTTATGATGAAACAATATGGCATAGCCCGCCAGCACATCCATGCCGAGAATGCCGTCACTTTCCGGATTGTGGCGCTCTTTGAGAACCACGATGCGCATATTATCGCGGGTCAAGTTTCCAAATTTGAAATTTTGGACGTCAAGCAAAGGGCGCGATGCGGATTGAATTATCCCGTGAATACGTACGGTGCGTTCGGGGTCTATCGCATAGCCGAGCTGATTGGCGACCGATGGATAGATCGCCGTCAGGGTTGCGCCGCTATCGAGTGTGAAGGTGAATGGGATGCCATCAAGTTCGACGGCAACCAGAATTAAGCCGTCCTCCTGCACTTTATAAGGTAAGGTAAAGGCGTTATCGAGTATGGCGGCGGGGCGCTTTATGGACAGCTCCGGCTCCATAGACGCACAGCCAGTGAGCAAGAGCAAAACAAACAAAAGGGCTTTGGGCCAGTTTAAAAAAGACAGTTTCTTCATATAGTTTAAAATATTAGCGATAAATGCGTGAGGATACAAATGGCAGGTTGGCCTGATCTTCAACATATTGGTGCTGTTCAACTTTCCTGTTCAGGCCATTTTAGCTGCGGGGCTTCTTCTTTGAGTGCCGCCATGGCGCTGCGTATTTGCTCCATAAATTCTGCGCGATCCCCGGGATAGGTTAGTGCCTCACCGATAATTGCCGTAAACACAAAAGGCACCGGCACGCGTTTTCCCTTGGGCAGGGCGCGACCAGCATTTTGCAGATAGATCGGAATGACGGGGACTTCGGGAAATTGCCGCGCAATGCGGGCAATGCCGGTTTTGAAATTGCTCATCTCTTCCGGTGCGCCGCGGGATCCTTCCGGGAAAATAATCAGAATATCGCCGCGCTCCAGCGCCCGATAACAGGCTTGCAGCGGATCGCTTTCCCCGCGTTTGCGCTCGCGGGTGACGGGCAAAATACCGATAAGGCGCAAAGACACCCATGATGAAAAACCGCCCTTTAGAAAATAGTCCGCTGCGGCAACGGGTTTCAGGCGGTGCAGCAGATTGGTTTTGAATAATGTCAACAATAAGAATGTATCGAGATGGCTATTGTGATTGGCAATGATGATCGCCGGACCATTTTCCGGCAGGCGTTCTTTATGCAGTAGATTGAGGCCAAACCAAAAATGGGCAATCGGCTTGCAGACCACTGCCATGATGGTTTTGCGAAAGATTTGTAAGACGGACATTTTAAGAGCAACTCATTGCGAAGGGGCCATAAGAGGTAAATACCAGCAGGTGGAAAAATAAAGGTGCGGTGAAGGTTAGGCTGTCGAGACGATCAAGCGCGCCGCCATGGCCGGGGATGAGGCTAGAAGTGTCTTTGACGCCAAGATCGCGTTTGATGGCTGACATGGTTACATCGCCGATAAAGCCGACAAGCGGCATCAAGGCTGCAAAAAGTAGGCTTTCGGGGAATTGCATGGGGGTCATCATCGGGCCGACAATAGCGATAAACAGAGCGGTGGTTGCCCAGCCACCAATAAACCCTTCCCATGTTTTATTGGGGCTGACGCTTGGCAGGATTTTGCGTTTGCCAAAACTTTTGCCCCAGACATATTGCGCCACATCATTTAATTGTGTGGCGATGAGCAGGAATAAAACAATAGCGGCATTGCCCGCAGTGCCATTGCAGCCTCCCGGCAGGAACATAATGTAAGAGACATAACCGAGATTATAGACTGTGGTCATCAAGGCCCAGTGAAAGATGCCAATGCTGGGCAGGAAACGTTCGACCTTGCCATAGGTGGTCATGAGATAGGCGAGAACCAGAAAAGCATAGACCGGCACAAGGATTAGAAAAATACCATAAGCATGAAGCCAGATGAAAAAAGCCTGTAAGGGGATTGTCAGATAGGCAGCAACGACAATGGGTCTGTCTTCCATGCGGCCAGGGGTGATGGAGAGAAATTCTTTTAAGGCCACAAAGCTGATAAAACTCATTATCAGCAAAAAGGGCAAAGCCCCCAGCATGAGTGGCACTATCATGAGTGTTATGATAACCCACCATGAACCGAGACGTGCTGCCAATTCATCACTGCCGCCACCCCTTTGTTTTTGGAATAGGTAAATCAGGCTAGCCAATCCTAAAAGCCCATAGATGAGGACAATGGCTGTGAGGCTGGTATTGGAAGGAAGGCTGAAAGGAAAGCTCATGGGGCGGTGATAATTCCTTTGGCAGTTGTTGTGGGGTTTTATTTTTTGCGAAAACTATCAAGCCGAACAACGTCCGCTGAGTCTTGCTGGTCCTTATCCTTTTGACCCTTGTCGCTGGTCTGTTGATCCGATTTTTTAGAGCGGTCGACAGGAGCAGTATCCTTATCACTATGGGCTTCGACAGGCTGAATCTCTACTTCAAAATGCAGGGCAAATTCGGTTTTCGGGTCGACAAATTTGGTGATGGCCTCAAAAGGAATAACCAATTTGTCGTGAACGCCGTCAAAGCGCAGGACGACTGAAAACTTATCATCCTCTACCCGCAACTCTCTAAACCCATGCTGCAAAACGATAGTCATGCGGTCTGGATAATCGGCCAGCAAATTGTCGGAAATCTGTACGCCTGGGGCTTTGGTTACAAATTCAATCAGAAAGTAATGTTCGCCCGGCGCGTGGCCAAGTTCGGCGGTGATAAACAAAACATCATGGATGACCTGACGCAAAGCGCTTTGGGTCAGATAGGCATAATCCAGTTCAATGTTTTTGTCGGACATGGAAGTGTTTTCCCGATATAGGCGCTTTGGAAAAGGGCGCCGGAGTATATTAGCAGGCTTAAAAACAGGACTTCAGGATAGAGCGTTCTGCTCTTAAAGGCCAAGGAAAAGTGACATATTGCCTGCGCTTACCTTCAAATTATTTCGCAATAAATCAAGTCTGGTAGGGAGCGGTTGGTTAGCTTCGTTTTTGTCCATAGATGAGACAGGGCTTGTCGTAAAAACCGGGAATGCAGTCAATTTTTCTGATGAAAGATGAGCCCAGTTTTTCGGCGACCCGGATAGAGGCGGTATTTTCAGGGGCAATGAGATGCACCACTTCCGGCCAGTCAAGTTTTTGGAAAGCATAGTCTATGCAGGCGGATCCGGCCTCAAGAGCATAGCCCTTACCCCTAAAATCTGGGTGTAGCGTCCAGCCCACTTCCGGTTGCGGCCAGCCTTCCGGGTACCAGTGGCCGATGCGGCCTGCCCATTTTCCGCTGGCCTTTTCGATGACCGAGAAAAAGCCATAGCCACGAATGGCCCAATGACCGATGATGACGGCCATGGAGCGCCAAGCCTGTTGTCGGGTCATGGGCTCTATGCCGAGATATTTGACGGTGTCGGGGTCACCAAAGGTCGCCGCCCAGCCCTCAAAATCATGGACGGGGTCAACTTCCCGCAGGATCAAACGCTCGGTTTCGATCAATTTAGGGCTTAATCCGCAGTCAAATTTGCCGGATTCTGCTTTTTGGAGAGTGGATTTGTGAGAATCTGGGCTTTCCATGGATTTATTTATCCGTAAATGGCGTTGAACTTACCGTTTTCAGTGGCATATATAGCCAAGTCAAGCTATCTCCAACGCGAACAATGATATCTTATAGACATTAATCCCCGAAAGTGAGGCAGGTCATATGCCATGGAAAGACCAGACAGGAGGATCCGGCGACGGGTCCGAACAAGGCTCTAAAGGCCATTCCAATCATTCAGACCCCCATAAGGGCCCGTGGGGCGAACCGCCACGCCAGCCAAATGGTGGCGGCGGGGATCGTGGACCACGGCAAAGCCCCCCAGATTTGGAAGAGCTGTTGAGAAGTGGTCGTGACCGCTTTCGGCGTGCCGCAGGGGGCGGGCGTGGCCCGGGTGGCGGCAGTGGTTTGGCTGGCATGCCGCCGCGTAATTTATTTATTATCGTTGCGCTTGCTCTGTTCGGGTTTTGGGCTTTTTCTGGTCTTTACCGGGTGGAAAGTAATGAACAGGCGGTGGTGACAACCTTTGGCAAGTTTACGGGAATTGAAGGCTCCGGCCTTCGTTGGCATGTGCCTTGGCCCGTGCAGGCTGTTACCGTTGTGGCTGTTGATCTGGAGCGCTCAACCGATATTGGTGGCACCGAAGATCGCCAGACGGCTGATGGTCTGATGCTGACCAGTGATCTCAATATTGTTGCCATTGGGATTAAGGTGAACTGGCAAATCAAGGATGACAGCTATGAGGAAGGTGAGTTTCCTGATGTTGCCAAATATGTGCTTAAAATTGAAAATCCGGAAGGTCTGGTGCGGGCTGTTGCAGAATCGGCCTTGCGCGAAATTGTCGGCGCTAATGAGCTTGATCCGGTGATTTCAGATCAGCGCGATGCTATTCGATTGGAAATTATGGAGCGAATTCAGTCGACCCTCGATCTTTATGATAGTGGCATTAAAATTGTCCGCGTCAATCTTGGCCATGCGGGGCCAACCCCGGAAGTGAAACCGGCTTTTGATGATGTGATTGATGCGCGCTCTGAAGCGCAGGAAACCATCAATATTGCCCGTGGCTATGCTAATAAGATTATTCCCGAAGCCCGTGGTGAGGCCCAAAGAGTTATTCTTGATGCCGAAGCCTATGCGGCGCGGGTTGTCGCAGAAGCTCGTGGTGAAGCCTCACGCTTTATTGCCATTTACACCGAATATGCCAAGGCACCGGAAGTGACCCGCCAGCGCATGTATCTGGAAACAGTGGAAAAAGTTTTGAGTGGCACCAATAAGATCATCATGGATAATGATGGTTCGGGAACCGTGCCCTATATCAATGTTAATGAACTGACCCGACGGTCTGGAGAGTAAGGAAGATTATCATGGGAAAACTCTTATCAGGCTTTGGAATTATAATTGTCATTGTGGCGGTGTTTTTCGCCAATATGATTTTCTTTGCGGTTAAAGAAACCGAACATGTGATCATCTTGCAATTTGGCGACCCGGTAAGGGTTTATTCAGAAGCGGGCTTGCGCATGAAGGCACCGTGGTTTGAAAAGGTCACTATTGATAAACGCAATATTGAATATGACATGCCACAACCTGAGGAAATTATTTCGCAGGAAAAAGAGCGGTTAGTGGTGGATGCGTTTATTCGCTACGAAATTGTTGATCCTCTGGCCTATTATACCAATTTTACTAGAAGCACAGCGGATGACTGGAAGGTTTTGCGAAGTCGCAGTAATGAGCGTCTGAAGCAAATCCTGAACGACGCTTTGCGGGTTCCCATGGGGGATGCTCTCATCACCGAGATTATCACCACGCGGCGCAATGAATTGATGGAAGATGTCAAAAATGCAACCGCCAATGAAGCCAAGAGCTTTGGCGTGAAAATTATTGATGTGCGCATTAAACGCGCTGATTTCCCAAAGAAAAATGCGGAAAAGGTTTATAATCGTATGCGCTCTGAGCGCAAACAGCAGGCTCAACGCATTCGGGCTGAAGGGGAAGAGGCGGCGCGTCGTATTCGTGCGGAAGCGGAAAAGGCTGTGACCAAAATTATTGCATTGGCCAATGAAAAATCCCTGACCCTGCAAGGGGAGGCTGATGGTGTGCGTAACTGTATCTTTGCCGGCGCTTATGAGGGCTTAACCATTCGTTTGGGCGAAGAGCCATTTGAAGAGGTTAATCTTGATATACCTGTGATTGAAACTGTGGTAAGCGAAGACGGCGTTGGCGAAGGAACGGAAGTGTCTGATGTTCCAGCGATTGTTCTGTCGACAGAAATGCGGACCACTTGTCAGGTGGTCGCAGGGGGGCAGAAAGACCCGCGCCGGGCCGAGTTTTTTGCCTTTTACCGCTCTTTGCAATCCTATGAGCAGGCGCTGGGATCGGATGATACAACCCTGGTTTTATCGCCGGATAGCGAATTTTTCCGCTATTTCAACGATAAGCAGGGTCGCTAAGGCTCTAGGTTTTTATTTGGTCGCATTTCCAGACGGATAACCGGTATCCTCTTATTTCTGGAAATGCTCAAAAGAGAAGTCTTGACTTATATGGGCGGGAGCGGCAATTCCCGCCCATAGGCTATTGAAATCAGACACAATCTCCCGCCTATAGATGAAGGGGATTGGCAAGAAAAGAACAGGTCTTTGAAGATGGGCATGAATCGCTATCGCAGTCACACTTGTGGGGAATTGAGAAAAGAAGCCGTTGGCCAAACCGTGCGTCTGGCGGGGTGGGTTCACCGCAAGCGCGATCATGGCGGCCTGTTGTTTATCGATTTGCGCGACCATTATGGACTGACCCAGCTTGTGGTTGAGCCGGAAGTTGATTTCTTCACGCAGGTTGAGCATGTTCGTCAGGAAAGCGTCATTATGATTGAAGGCGAAGTGATTGCTCGCGATGCAGATGTGATCAATCCGAACCTGCCAACAGGGGAAATTGAAATTCGCTTGAACAGTTTTGAAGTGCTGTCTACGGCGGATGAATTGCCTTTGCCGGTTTTTGCCGAGCCTGATTATCCAGAAGATATTCGCATGCGCTATCGCTATCTTGATTTGCGCCGTGAAACCCTGCACGAAAATATTATGCTGCGCTCAAAAGTGGTGCGGGCTATTCGCCATAAAATGGAAGATGTCGGCTTTACCGAGTTTCAAACTCCAATCCTGACAGCGTCTTCGCCAGAAGGGGCACGGGATTTTCTGGTGCCATCACGGCTGCATGCGGGCAAGTTTTATGCTTTGCCGCAGGCTCCGCAGATCTTCAAACAATTGATCATGGTTTCCGGCTTTGATCGTTATTTCCAAATCGCCCCTTGCTTTCGCGATGAAGACGCGCGGGCCGATCGTTCTGCTGGCGAGTTTTATCAGCTTGATTTGGAAATGAGTTTTGTGGAGCAACAGGATGTCTTTGATGCTTCCGGTCCGGTTATTCGTGAAACCTTTGCGGATTTTGCTGGAAACGAGAATGTTTCTACCTATCCGTTTCGGGAAATTCCTTTTGCGGAATCTATGCTGAAATATGGCACCGACAAGCCGGATTTGCGCAACCCGCTGGAAATGCAAACTGTCACTGATCATTTCAAAGGCTCGGGCTTTAAAATCTTTGCCGGTATTGCCGAAAAGCAAGGTCAGGAAATTCGTGCAATCCCTGCGCCAGGCGGGGCGAGCCGTGCTTTTTGTGACCGCATGAATTCATGGGCCCAAAAACAGGGCCTGCCGGGCATGGCCTATATCATGTTTAATGAGGGCGACGGGCAGGGGCCTGTGGCCAAAAATATTGGCCCGGAACGCACCCATGCGCTGGGCGCGCAAATGGGTTTGAAAGCCGGGGATGCAGTGTTCTTTGTCGCCGGTAAGCCGGAAGATTTCCTTGATGTGGCGGGCCGGGCGCGCAATGTGGTTGCCGAAGAGCTGGGCCTTGTTAACAAAGACCGGTTTGAGCTTTGCTGGATTGTTGATTTTCCTATGTATGAATGGGATCAGGAAAACAAAAAGGTCGAGTTTGGGCATAATCCGTTTTCCATGCCACGCGGTGGTCTTGAGGCGCTGGAAGCGGCGGTGACAGACGAGCAGCAGCTTGCCATTTTGGCTAATCAATATGACCTTGTTTGTAATGGTTATGAGCTTGGCTCGGGGGCTATTCGAAATCATCGCCCGGATATTATGTATAAAGCCTTTGAAATTGCCGGTTATGGCAAGGAGGTCGTGGAAGATAAATTTGGCGGCATGTTAAACGCTTTCAAATATGGCGCACCACCCCATGGCGGGGCAGCCTTTGGGGTCGATCGTATTGTCATGCTGTTGGCAGGGGAAGAAAATATCCGCGAAGTGACCATGTTCCCGCTTAATCAGCAGGCCGAAGATTTGATGCTAAACGCCCCATCGCCCGCCGATGATAAGCAGTTGAAAGAAATCCACATCAAGGTGCAAATGCCGATTAAAGAAAAATCTGGTGAGTAAGGTTCTAGTTTCTACCCTAGTTTTCTAACTCTGTGGCCAGCTTGGCGGCACGCATATCCATGCAGGATTGCAAGGTCAGGCCTTGGGGCAATATTGTTTTGTCATCACCGCAAGCCTCGTCGAGTTGTTCTTGCGACAAGGGAGCCGCGCTGAGATTAGCGCCGGAAAAGTCTGCCTCGCGGAAACGCGCTTTGGAAAAGTTGCCGCCGCTAATGATAGCATCTTGAAAAACCGCCAAATCAAAATTCGATTTTTCAAAGCTGTTATCGCGCAATGTGGCGCGGGTGAAGATGGCGGCGTAATAAATGCCTTTTTCTCCCCAGCTATTAGTAATTTCTGCTTCGACAAAGCTGGCGCCGCTCATTTGTGCTTTGTCGAGCGTTGCTTTGGTAAACTGGCTGTTGTTAAAAATTGCCCCTTGTGCGGTTATACCGGTCAGATCGGTTTCGACAAAACTGGCGGCGGTGAAGTTTGTGCCACGGGCTGAGCTATAGGGAATAATCGCATCATCAAAAATAGCATTGCCCGCTTCGGCACTGTCAAAAGCTGCGCCTTTCATATAGGCTTTGGTGAAATTGGCCTCTGTCAGATTTGAATTTGTAAAGGCAGCCTCGGGCATATGCTCTGCGGTATAATCGGCGCGGGCCAGATCGAGATTCATAGCGATGACCGTGCCTGGCTTATGTTGCTTCTTTTTTTCATTATTTTTGTCGATTTCTTCAGAGACCCGAAACATCAAACGTCGTATTGCTGGGCCGAACCATTCATCAAGTTTCGCACCGGTTTTTGCCATGAATGAAGCGGTAGCTTCGGCCGCCGAATTTATGGGGGCAGGCAAGGCCGCGCGATCTTCCTGTGGCACAGATGACCAGTAAAAGGAAAATGCAAGCAGTGATATTGCCAAAAAAAGTCCGACAATTCGGAACATGACTAAAACTCCCAACATTAGGGGTGAGGCCTGTTTTTGAAAGGCTTTCCCCGAATGAAACAAGTCTATCGCCGATTGCTAAAGGCGGGATTAACAGAATTGGCCAGAATTTAAGCACAATTGACCGCTATAAGGCGTTTGCGCTAAATGGCTGTAAAGTGTTGGTTGACGGATTAAGGGTGCTAATGAGGAATATTGCACAACATATTGTAATTTCAGCAATAATAATTTTTACAATGGCTCTGCCTTTGAATGCTGTGGCGCAACAGCAAAGCGCGGATATTGCCAAAGCCGAACAGGCGTTAGAGCGCTTGCAAGTGCCGGAAATGGCCATCGCTCATATTTCTGGCTATCAGCTGGCAGGCCATGAAACCCCTGAATTTATGGGCGCGCTTTCCAGCTATTATTGCGCTATGGCGGTTAATCTGGCGGGGTTTAATCTTGCTGGTGGCGCAAACTCGGCCTATTCCGCACAAGACTATCGCACCCTTGCGGATTTGTTCATTTTGAGAATGCATGCGCAGACGCCGTTTGAGGCAGGCGAGATAGAGCAAATGCCGCTGATTATGCGCCAGACCGCAGAAGCGCAGCTTAATATTGATTTGCGCCAAACCGATAATGAAACCATTTATCTGGCAAAGACCTTGCCTAAATGCGATCTGCTTTATCGCGAGGCTTTGTTGAAGCGCCCGACGCCTTAGTTTTGGCCTTAGTAGTTTAACTCGGGGCCTATGAACAACCAGTGGTTTCGCCGCAGCTATCGCATTTCAAACATGTGCCATTGCGCACCAGCGTGAACTGTCCGCAGGCATAGCAGGCATCGCCTTCATAGCCTTTGATGCGGGCTTCTTCGCTGGGGCTAAGCGGGTCCATTTTTGGTGTGGCGAGCTTGCCGGCCGGGGGTGCTTTTGGTTTTCGCGAAATTGCGTCATCGGTATTATTGTCCCCTATCTCGCCCATATCATTGGACGGCGCCATGTCACCATTGGAAGCTTGGCGCAGGCGATCAAACTCGCCGCCGCGCAAGACAACCAGATTATCCATGGTGGACGAGCGGCCAAAGCCTCTGGAGACGAGACTGGCGGCCTCCTCTTGGATTTTTTCCTTATCAACACCGCTGCCAATGGCGTCAAAGCCTTCTTCCCCAAGCGGGTGATGGGCAAGATCGTCGCGGCCCATATAGGAGATGGCCAATTCGCGGAAAATATAATCGAGAATTGAGGTGGCATTTTTAATCTGGTCATTACCCTGCACCGGCCCTGACGGATCAAAGCGGGTGAACAGATAGGCGTCCACATATTCTTCCAATGGCACGCCATATTGTAGGCCGAGGGAGATGGCGATGGCAAAATTATTCATCAGCGAGCGGAAGGCTGCGCCTTCCTTGTGCATATCGATGAAAATTTCGCCCAATTCGCCATCGTCAAATTCGCCGGTGTGGAGATAGACTTTGTGGCCGCCGACAATGGCTTTTTGGATATAGCCTTTGCGCCGATCCGGCAGGCGACGGCGTCCGGGGCCGCGTTCGACGATTTTTTCAACCACGCGCTCGGCAAAGATACGGGCTTTTTCCGGAGTGTTTTCTGCCTCTTCCAAATCTTGCCAATCTTCATCGGCGAGCAAGGCCCCCGCCAGAGGCTGTGATAATTTGCAGCCATCGCGATAAAGGGCAATAGCTTTCAAACCGCTTTTCCAGGCTTGCTGATAGACTCTTTGTATGTCGGCAATGGAGGCGCTGTTCGGCAGATTGACGGTTTTGGAAATCGCCCCTGACAGGAAGGGTTGGCAGGCGGCCATCATGCCGATATGGCCGTCAATGGACAGGCTTCTTGTGCCCACGCGCCCGCAAGGCGAGGCGCAGTCAAAGATCGGCAAATGCTCTTGTTTTAAATGCGGCGCGCCTTCAAGGGTCATGGCCCCGCAGCAAAATAGATTGGCGGCGTGGATATCTTCATCGCTAAAGCCAAGATCGCGCAAAATGCCATAGCCCGATTGATTGATATGGGCGTCATCAAGACCGAGCGTGCCGCGCAGAAATCCCTCGCCAAGTACGTCTTTGGTAAAGGCATAGGTGACATCAAAGGCGTCTTTGAGGGCGTTTTGCAATGCCTTTATCTGCTCGTCTCCAAAGCCTTCATCGCGCAAGGCATCAAAGCTGACCCCCGGCGCGCCTTCTAATGTGGCGCGGCCGGTGGCGTAGTCGGTAATGTCGCGTATTTGGGCTTCGCCATAGCCAAGCGAGCGTAAAGCGCGGGGCACCGATTGGTTGATCAGTTTGAAATGGCCGCCACCGGCTAATTGCTTGAATTTGACTAGTGCAAAATCCGGCTCAATGCCGGTGGTGTCGCAATCCATGAGCAGACCGATTGTGCCCGTTGGGGCAAGTAGGCTGACTTGCGCATTGCGAAATCCGTGTTTGCGGCCAAGGGCAATGACATCCTGCCAGATAGTTCTGGCTTGCGCGGGCATATCGCCAAGCAGGCATTTATTGCCATCGATCGGGGTCGGGGGATGGGTGAGGCCCTTGGGGGTGATGCCTTCGACCCCGCAAGCGGCAGCGTGGTTTTCAATTACCTGCAGCATTGGGATTTTATTGGCTTCAAAGTGGGAAAAAGCGCCAAGCTCTGCGGCAATGCGTGCTGACTGGCGATAGGCGGCACCGGTCATCATGGCGCTGATGGCAGCGGCGGTTTCCCGGCCCGCTTCGCTGTCATAGGCAATGCCCGATGACATCAAAAGGCCGCCAAGATTGGCAAAGCCAAGGCCGAGCGTGCGATAGGCAAAAGAATTTTCGGCAATGGTTTTTGACGGATAGGCCGCCATCATCACTGAAATTTCCAATGTCAGCGCCCATAGCTCGCAGGCATGGATAAAGCCCTTACTGTCAAAGCTGTTATCGTCGCGCAGGAATTTCAGCAGATTGATGGAGGCAAGATTACAGGCGGTATCATCAAGGAACATATATTCCGAGCACGGATTGGAAGCGCGAATTTCGCCACCTTCGGGGCAGGTATGCCATTGATTGATCGTGTCGGAAAATTGAATCCCCGGATCGGCACAGGCCCAGGCGGTTTCGGAAATTTTTTCCCATAAATCGCGCGCCGGCAGGGTTTTGGCCACTGAGCCATCAACCCTTTTGGTCAGTATCCATGGATTATTTTCCGCCACCGCCTCGATAAAATCATTGGACAGGCGAATGGAGTTATTGGCGTTTTGTCCAAATACCGCGCGATAGGATTCACTGTCCCAATCGGTGGTGTAGTCATCCAGCGGTAAAACTTTAAGCCCCTGTTCGGCCCATTGAATGGCGCGTTTGATAACGCTTTCCGGCAGGCCATTGGCGCGGGCTTTGGCAGCGGCGAGTTTCAGAGTTTCGTTCTTTTTAACATTATAGCCGTCAGCGCCAGCATCCTTATCGCAGGCGGTCATGATGGCATTGATATGGCGGCGTAATTGGCGCGAGCCGACGACCAAGGCGGCGACCTTCATTTCTTCTTTCAGTTTCCAGTCGACAAAGTCTTCTATATCGGGATGGTCCACATCAAGAATGACCATTTTGGCGGCGCGCCGTGTAACGCCGCCGGATTTAATGGCGCCTGCAGCAACATCACCAATGCGCAAAAAGGAAATGATACCGGACGACATGCCGCCACCGGAAAGCGGTTCACCGGCCCCGCGCAGGGAGGAGAAATTGGTGCCGGAGCCGGAGCCATATTTGAAGAGCCGCGCTTCGCGATGCCATAAATCCATCACCCCGCCAATGGCAATCAGATCATCTTTGACCGATTGAATAAAACAGGCATGAAGCTGCGGATGCTCATAGGCATTGGGGGCGGTTTTGCATTTGCCGGTTTTGATGTCGCAAATATAATGGCCCTGAGCCGGGCCTTCGATGCCATAGGCCCAATGTAATCCGGTGTTGAACCATTGCGGGGAATTGGGTGCGGCCATCTGATTGACCAGCATGAAGCGCATTTCATCATAATAGTTTTTGGCATCCTGCTCGCTGGAAAAATAACCGCCTTTCCAACCCCACCAGGCCCATGCACCGGCCATGCGATCAAACACCGCTGTGGCATCATTTTCACCTGTCAGGCGCTCATTTTCCGGTAATTTGGCAAGGGCGTCTTCATCGGCGACCCGGCGCGCCAGAAACGAGGGGATGTCCGGCTCGTCCACATATTTCAAGGCCTTGGGAATACCGGCTTTCCGGCAATATTTTTGTGCAAGGATATCCACCGCCGTCTGGCTCCAGCCTTCGGGCACGGTGAGATGCAAGATCTGCTCTTTCATGTCCGAGCGGGCCTTTACATGACTGGTCGCATCAATAAAGGCGATGTCGTCATAGGGGCCGATTTTGTCGGCGGTGAAATAGCGGGTAATTTTCATAATTCAATATCCACTGCTGGGCGGTTACACGGGGGGCGGTTATAGTGATGAACGGGCGTGACAAGCACTCTAACGGGTTGGAGCATTGGAGTGTCCTCACAACCCGCTATTTCGTCCACAACCCTATATATGGTATCGTTTGAAACTATATTCTACCATAATTTGTGGTTTTGGGCAAAAAAGTGATATTTGTTACGACAAGCCCCGGCATGTTTGCTAAAAGGTCAGAAATAAGAAGGCATTAGCGGGCTTGTCCCGCTGGACTTTTCATGGCGAGACAGGCCATATTCCCGCCGCAAGGATAAGGTGTATACTGCC
>WFQB01000146.1 GCA_015487305.1 Parvularculaceae bacterium
ACACCAAATTCTGCGAGCTTCTTCTTCAACACCGGACCAACGCCGGAGATGAGCGAGACATCGTCTACAAAGTCCGCTTTTGGCGCTGTTTTTGCTGCGGCCTTGGGAGCCGTTTTTTTAGCGGGCTCTTTTTTCGGCGCTTCAGCTTTTGCGGCTGCTTTCGGCGCGGCTTTCTTGGCTGCTTTTGGCTTGGCGCCATCTGTTAAAATGTCTGTCACCCGCAACACGGTGAGGTGCTGGCGGTGGCCTTTTTTGCGGCGGTAATTCTGCCGACGGCGTTTTTTGAAAACGATGATTTTCTTGGCCCGGGCCTGCTCAAGGATTTCAGCGGCCACCGAGGCGCCATCAATGCGCGGGGCACCAATTGTCACTTTGTCGCCATCGGCGAGCATCAAGATCTCGTCAAGGGTGACGATATCCCCTGCCTCACCGGCCAGTTTTTCCACTTTAATGACATCATCCTTGGCAACGCGATATTGCTTGCCACCGGTTTTTACAACCGCATACATAAGCTCGACTCCTGTTAAGCGCCTGTTTTTCAAGGCTTTTCATGGTCCTTTTTCGTTCCCGGCTTCTTTTGGCATCGGGTTTTTGCAGGAAGAGAGGTGGAAATAGGGGATGGATGGGGGCAGGTCAAGGGGGAAACATGCCCCATCCCCTTATAGTTTAAGGCTTTTCACCCGATCCGCGCATTCATATCTACCCCTGCCACCTCATAGCCTCGGCGTAAATCTTCTATGTGGCGGGTCATCCATGTGAAGGCGGCTTTTTCGTTGCGCTCGAATATGGCTTGGGTGATTTCTGTTTGGGCGATGAGGATTCTGTCGCGGGCATTGGGGGCGGCGTCTATGACGGCCTCTAGCGAAGCGTGGATGAGGGCGGTGTGGGAGAGCATGGCTATTTGCAGGACCGGATTGTCGAGGCTGTTTGCCAGAATTTCAAAAAACTCGACGGCGGCACGCAAAGTGGCGTTGTGATCGGCCGGGTCTGTTTCGTTTAATCCCGCAATGCATTGTAGTAGCGCGGCGATGGTTTCGTCATTGGCTTTTTTTGTGGCGAGCTCGGCCATTTGTGGCTGGAAGGCGGCCAAGGCCTCGAAGATTTGTGCGAAGGTAACGCCGGAATGAATGAGGGCTTTTGAGGCATTGCGGGCCAGCATGTCGGCCCGGGGCGCGGCGACCCGCAGGCGTTTGGCCGCGCCGCGCTCGACCAGCCCCGTGAGTTCCAGCACCCGCAAGCCCTCGCGCACGGTATTGCGCGACAGGGCGAACATGGTTGATAGCGCCTCTTCGGTTGGCAGGGCCTCGCCCGGTTGCAGCCGCCCGGCGACGATGTCGCTTTCAATCGCCTTGGCGATTTTGCGATAGGCGGGCTCTTTTTCGAGCGGGGCGAATTTGTGAGCGCTGGTCATTTTTTTACGCTGTCTTTGCAAACAGTTCGCGGCCAATCAACATCCGCCGGATTTCCGATGTGCCTGCGCCAATCTCGTATAGCTTGGCGTCACGCAATAATCGCCCGGTGCCATATTCATTGATATAGCCATTGCCGCCTAAAAGCTGGATCGCGTCAAGGGCTACTTGGGTTGCTTTTTCAGCGGCGTATAAAATGCAGCCCGCCGCGTCCTGCCGCGTGGTTTCACCGCGATCGCAGGCTGCCCCCACCGCATAGACATAGGCCTTGCAGGCATTCATGTTTGTGTACATATCCGCAAGCTTGCCCTGCACCAGTTGAAATTCGCCAATGGATTTGCCGAATTGCTGGCGCTCATGAATATAGGGCAGGACCATATCCATGGCTGATTGCATGATGCCAAGGGGCCCGCCCGCTAGCACCGCGCGCTCATAATCAAGCCCGCTCATGAGGACGCGCACGCCTTCATTTTCTACGCCGAGAATATTTTCTTCGGGCACTTCGCAATTTTCAAACACCAGCTCGCACGTGTTGGAGCCGCGCATGCCGAGTTTGTCGAGTTTTTGCGCGGTCGAAAAACCTTTGAAGTTTTTTTCTATGATGAAGGCGGTGATGCCTTTGGAACCTGCTTGGAGGTCTGTCTTGGCATAGACCACCAGTGTTTCGGCATCGGGGCCATTGGTGATCCACATTTTATTGCCATTTATTATATAGCGGTCACCTTTTTTTTCTGCGCGGGTTTTCATGGCGACCACATCGGAGCCTGCCCCCGGCTCTGACATGGCGAGCGCGCCCACATGCTCGCCGGAAATGAGCTTGGGTAGATATTTTTCTTTTTGCGCCTTTGTGCCGTTTAGGGAGATTTGATTGACGCAAAGATTGGAATGCGCCCCGTAAGACAAGCCCACCGAGGCCGAGCCACGGGAGATTTCTTCCATGGCGACAATATGGGCAAGATAGCCAAGGCCGGTGCCGCCATATTCTTCTGATACCGTGAGGCCCATCAGGCCCAATTCCCCCAATTGCGGCCATAAATCCCGCGGGAATTCATTGCTTTCATCTATTTCACCCGCCCGGGGGGTGATTTTGTCGGCGGTGAAGCGGGCGATCATGTCGCGCATTTCCTCGATCATGGGATCAAGCCCGAACTGCATAAATGCTCCTGAATTACTGACCATGATAGGGCCTCCTGGGCTGGCGGGGATAAAAGGGCTGATTTTGGCCCGATTTTCCTTGGGGTTAGAATTATATAGACAATCCTATCATCGGATTGTAGGATTGTCCAACAATGTGTTAAAGTTTTTATGGGATGATCGGGTTTTGGGGGGTGTTGGTTATCTGGTTGTTGGGGGATTGGTTTTTTGGGGGGTGAGTGAGTTGCCGGACTGTTCGTTTGTTGGATAGTCGGATTATCGGGGGCTGAATTGTCGGGCTGCCCTGTTGTTGGATTACGGGATGGTCTGGTTTGGAAATTGGTGAGAAATTTTGCGGTCTGCTCTTTTGAGATTCTTTGTCGAGATTGGTCCCTGCACTCATCCTGAGGAGCCACCCGTCCTTCGACAGGCTTAGGATGAGGGTGGCGTCTCGAAGGACGCAGGGATGACGCCGGGGGGAGAGGGTGAACGGGATAGAGATGGGTTGCGTGAAAGTTTCCTTTGCCCTTGGTGAGGGATTGACCCTTCGAGGCTCGCTGCGCTCGCACCTCAGGGTGAAGATTGCGGGGCATGACGCGAATGACATGAGAGATGTTTTTATAATTTAAGGATTTACGAGATGGCGGTTTTGACATCGATGGTTAGTGTGCAGGATGAGGGCTTTAAGGCCAATGCCAGTGCTATGGACGGGCTGCTTTCGACATTGCGCGAGCGGGCGGAGATTGTCGCTGGCGGTGGCGGTGAGAAATATCGCGCACGGCATTTGAAACGCGGCAAGCTGTTGGCGCGCACACGCATCGATCGGCTCATTGATCCGGGTACGGCATTTTTGGAAGTTTGCCAATTTGCTGCATGGGATATGTATTCCGGTGATGTCAATGGTGCTGGCATCATTACCGGCATTGGCAAGGTTGAGGGCGTCACCTGCATGATTATTGCCAATGACCCCACGGTTAAAGGCGGCACTTATCATCCGATGACGGTTAAGAAGCATTTGCGCGGGCAGGAAATTGCTTTGGAAAACCGCTTGCCCTGCCTGTATCTGGTTGAATCCGGCGGGGCTTTTTTGCCCCTGCAAGACGAGGTTTTTCCCGACAAAGAACATTTTGGGCGGATTTTTTATAATCAGGCGCAAATGTCTGCCGCTGCTATTCCGCAAATTTCCATCGTGCATGGCTCCTGCACCGCAGGCGGGGCTTATGTGCCTGCCATGTCTGACGAAGCGGTGATTGTGCGCGAGCAGGGAACGATTTTTCTCGCCGGGCCGCCTTTGGTGAAGGCCGCTACCGGGGAAGTGGTTAGCGCTGAAGAATTGGGCGGGGGCGATGTGCATACACGGCTTTCCGGGGTTGCCGATCATCTGGCTGATGATGATGACCATGCGCTTGGTTTGGCGCGACAGATTGTGCGCAATTTGAATTGGCGCGCCGCTGATAATGGTGCGGCCAAGCCTGTTACCGAGCCGCTTTACGATGTGGAAGAATTGCGCGGGATTGCGCCTATAGACCTCAAGAAACCCTTTGAAGTGCGCGAAGTGATTGCGCGGCTTGTGGATGGGTCTGTGTTTGATGAGTTCAAACCCCTTTATGGTTCAACCTTGGTTTGTGGGTTTGCCCATTTGCATGGACGCCCTATTGCTATTCTGGCCAATAATGGGGTGCTGTTTTCGGAAAGCGCTTTGAAAGGCGCGCATTTTATTGAGCTTGCCTGTCAGCGCAAAATTCCGCTCCTGTTTATCCAAAATATTACCGGCTTTATGGTTGGCAAAGACGCCGAAGCGGGCGGCATTGCGAAAAATGGCGCGAAGCTGGTGATGGCGGTTTCCAATGCTGCTGTGCCGAAGCTGACGCTTATTGTTGGTGGTTCTTATGGGGCCGGAAATTATGGTATGTGCGGGCGCGCCTTTGATCCGCGCTTTTTGTTTATGTGGCCCAATGCGCGTATCTCGGTGATGGGTGGCTCGGCGGCGGCGAATGTTTTGGCAACCGTGCGCGAAGATGGCATGGCTGCCAAGGGTGAGACATGGGACGCAAGCGAAAAGCAGAATTTTATGGATAAGATAGAAGCCACTTATGAGCGCCAAGGCGAGCCTTTTTATTCTTCGGCCCGGCTGTGGGATGATGGCATTATTGACCCGGCGGCGAGCCGCGATGTGTTGGCGCTGGCACTGGAAACCGCTTTGTGCGCGCCCATAAAAGAGACACGCTTTGGCGTGTTCAGGATGTAAGCTATGGCTGATTTTATTCTTGAAATTGAAGACGGTGTGGCGCGGCTAGTTTTGGACCGTCCGGAAATTCGCAATGCTTTTGATGATCGGCTGATCGCGGATTTGACCGAGACACTGCAAGGACTAGGGGCGCGCGATGATTTGCGCGCATTGGTTTTGACCGGCAAGGGCAAGGCCTTTTCTGCCGGAGCGGATTTAAACTGGATGCAGGCCATGGCGGACTATAGTCGCGAAGAAAACTTTGCTGATAGCCAAAAGCTTGGGCGCTTAATGCATGTGCTTTATCACCTGCCCTTCACGACGATTGCCGCCGTGAATGGTCCGGCCCTTGGGGGCGGAGTTGGTCTTGTGGCCTGTTGTGATATTGCGATTGCGGTTGATGATGCGTTTTTTGCTTTATCGGAAGCAAGGCTCGGGCTTATTCCGGCGGTTATCTCGCCTTTTGTCATTGCGGCCATTGGCGCGCGTCAGGCCCATCGTTATTTCCAAACCGCTGAGAGATTTTCTGCTGTGCGGGCCTGTGAAATGGGGCTTGTTCATGAAATTGTCGATGCAGAAGAATTAAATATGCGGGTGGAGCTTTTGCTGAAAGACATTCTTGCCAATGGACCGCAGGCGGTGCGGGCGAGCAAGGCTTTATTGCGTGATGTTTCCCACGTGGTGATTGATGATGATTTGCTGGATGAAACCGCGAGACGGATTGCAGAAATTCGCGTTAGTGATGAAGGCCAGCGGGGATTGTCGGCCTTTTTACAAAAGAAAAAACCTGATTGGACGGAGCGCTAAACCATGTTCAAAAAAATATTGATAGCCAATCGCGGGGAAATTGCCTTGCGGGTGATGCGCACCGCCAGAAATTTGGGTATTAAAACCGTGGCGGTTTATTCTGAGGCTGATCGCCACGGGGCTTTTGTTGAATTTGCTGATGAGGCGATTTTTATCGGCCCGGCGCAAGCGGCGCAAAGCTATTTGCGTGGGGAGAAAATATTAGCGGCGGCAGAGCGCACCGGCGCTGAGGCTATTCATCCGGGCTATGGGTTCCTGTCGGAAAATGCGCAATTTGCCAAGCTTTGTGCGAAAGCCGGTATTGTTTTTATCGGGCCAAAGCCGGAAGCGATTATTGCCATGGGCTCCAAAAGCGCGGCCAAGGATTTGATGGTCAAGGCCGGAGTGCCCGTTGCTCCCGGCTATCAGGGGGAGGATCAATCGGTTGAGACCTTTCTCACCGAGGCTGAGAAAATTTCCTATCCGGTATTGCTAAAAGCGGTTTCCGGCGGTGGTGGCAAGGGCATGCGGCTGGTGGAACGCGCCGAGGATTTACCCGAAGCCCTCGCCTCTGCTCAGCGCGAAGCCAAAGCGGCGTTTGGGGATGACCGGTTTTTGATTGAGAAATTTATTGGCACACCGCGCCATGTGGAAGTGCAAGTTTTTGGCGATTCTCACGGCAATATGGTGCATTTGTTTGAGCGCGATTGCTCGGTGCAGCGGCGTCACCAAAAGGTTATTGAAGAAGCACCTGCCCCGAACCTGCCGGATGCTGTGCGCGCGCACCTGCATGAAGCCGCGATTAAAGCGGCGCGCGCGGTTGATTATATGGGCGCGGGCACGGTTGAGTTTCTTTATGATGGGGCTAATCAGGTTTATTTCATGGAAATGAACACAAGATTGCAGGTTGAGCATCCGGTGACCGAGGAAATTACCGGCATTGATCTTGTGGAATGGCAATTATTAGTGGCGGCAGGGGAAGCTTTGCCTTTGACGCAGGACCAAATTACCTGCACCGGTCATGCCTTTGAAGCGCGTATTTATGCCGAAGACCCAAATCAGGATTATCGCCCTTCGATTGGGCCATTGCATCGGCTAACCCTGCCCGCGGCAAGCGCTTCTGTTCGGATTGATTCCGGCGTGCGCGAAGGTGATGAAATTTCTCCCTTTTACGACCCGATGATATTGAAGCTTATTACTTCCGGGAAAAACCGGCCAGAGGCTTTGTCGGTGATGGCGCGGGCTTTGGAAGAGGTGAAAATCTCCGGTGTTACTACCAATACCGGACTGCTGCAAAAAATTGCATCCCATGACACTTTTGCCAAAGAGGAAATTGATACGCATTTTATTGAGCGTTATCAGCAGGCTTTAATTCCTTCTACTGCCCCGCAAGGAGAGGATATGGCCATCGCTGCGATTGCTCTTTTACTAATGGAAGAAGAAAGCGGGCGCGGGCTTTGGCATGGGCTTGGGTCATGGCGCATAAACCTGCCCGGCGAGCGACAGATATTTTTTACGCTTGAACAAGAAATTATCCCCGTCGAGATTGTGTTTTTCGACAGCCACACGCAGGTGAGTGTGATGGAAGAGATTTATACGGTGACAGATGCTGCATGGTCAGGGGAAGCTGGGCGCATTGTGCTTGGGGAGCATGGCGTGAATGTCACTTTGCATCGCCCGAAAAAAGATTGTTTGCGCCTTTGGCATAGTGGCCGCATTATTGACCTTCACCTCCATGACCCCATGCAAGGGGAAAGCGCTGGCGCTTCCACCGGAGGCGATTTAACTGCGCCCATGCCGGGGACCGTGACCGCGCTTTTGGTTGAGGCGGGTATTGAGGTTTCTGCGGGGGAAACATTGATGGTGATGGAAGCCATGAAAATGGAATATGCTATAAAAGCGCCAAGCGATGGCACGGTCAAAGCGCTCTTGCACGGGGTTGGTGCGCAAGTAACCGAAGGCGCGAAACTGGTGGAATTTGAGGCTTCTAAATCAGGGCTTTCTGATGGGTGATTTTGTCAAAATTGTTGAGGTCGGCCCTCGTGATGGTTTGCAAAACGAATCTGATGCAATTTCCATTGCTACTAAAATTGCGCTGGTTGAACGGCTTGGCGCGTGCGGCTTTCGCGAAGTTGAAGCCGGTGCTTTTGTCTCGCCCAAATGGGTGCCGCAAATGGCTGGTAGCGCAGAAGTTCTGGCAGGTATAAAAAAGAAACCCGATATTACCTATCCGGTGCTGGTGCCCAATGAAAAAGGCTATGAGGCAGCGCGCGAAGCTGGAGCTGAGCGGATTGCGGTTTTTGGTGCAGCGTCGGAAAGTTTCAGCCATAAAAATATCAACGCCTCTATAGAAGAAAGCCTTGCGCGCTTTCGGCCCGTGGTCGAGCAGGCCAAAAG
>WFQB01000147.1 GCA_015487305.1 Parvularculaceae bacterium
GCTCTATGTATGACCGCCCACTGCATAGAGCATCAAGGGCGGACCTTTGCCCTTAGCTTGTGGCGCGCCTGGCAACGGCCTATTTATCCGTTCAGGCTTCATTAGGGCGAGAGGTGCGCGCCACGCTTAAATAATGCACCGAACCGGGCAATAAATCAAGCGCTGCTAAATTATTTTGCAACAATCTGCATTTAGCACTTTCATTAGTCTAATTGTTAGTCTATATTGGGTGCATAAAGAGAACAAACAAAGGAGAAAGAAAATGACGGATTTTGACAGAATACTTGCCAACCGTGACTACCAGCGCCGAATGCGCCTTGAGCGCAAACGCCGCGAGTTTTGGGATGACGTGGAGTTCTGGGTGACAGAAATATTTATCGGCCTGTTGTTTATTGGCCTACTTGGTGTTTTTGTTTGGTTGATGGTGTCGTCATGAGGTTCGCCAGCAACCCGACAATCGAGGCGTGGGCTTCGGCCCCCGTCATTCTTATCGCCGTGGTGGCCGCCGCGATCGCAGCATGGCTTGTTGCAGAAGGGTTTTACTAATGACGTTTGCAGAATCATTGGCCAGATGGATTAAAATTCGTGGTATTACCCCGTATCGGGCGGCGCAATTGCTTGGCGTTGAAAAGCAAACCGTTTATAACTGGCTCGCTGGGGCAAAGTGCCCGCATCAAAAAGCGTTTTTGGCTCTTATGGCCTCTATTGATGATTAACTGCGCACAAAAACATGCTGCGGGTCTCTCCCCGCTGTCACCGCTTATGCCTTCGGTTCTCGGCGTCAACATTGTGGCATTGCGCATACCAGCGGTTGATCTCTACTAAACTGGTTGCGGGGGGTGGATTCGAACCACCGACCTCGTGGTTATGAGCCACGCAAGCTACCATACTGCTCCACCCCGCGCTACTGATTATGCCGAATTGATAACATAAAAAAACCAAAAAGGGAAGCCCGATCTAAAACACCGTGAGCGCGTCAGGCGTCCGGTGGAGCTTTCGTCTCTGCTTCATCTATCGTCCAAAATTTAACGGCGCATGTTCCAGCTTTAACATACCAACTGCGGGACTGTGAGCTGCCCCACAACCATTTATCATCTGGCGTGATCTGCATTGAGTGCAGGAGGTCATGCAGTGCCTTTGTGCGGTTGTCAGCGTCTGCCGGATCATCTGCTGGCCAGTAAATTTCGGTGCAATACCAGGAATCGCCGTCCCGCAGTTTTTTAAACCCGCCTGACCGCGAGAACCTCTCTTGAACAACAAGACCAGCATGTGCCAGCCACGACTTATACTTCGGGGATCTGCGCATACCTTTTGTGTGGAGCATATTGGTCGATGGCGGGATGGGTAGGACCAACAGGGGCTTGATGTACTCACGAGACATAACAATCATTCCTCAATAGCCTTCTGTCTTGACAAAGGAGGGCGCTTGAGGTATTGGTGAGTTGCTTAGACTATCCAACGCCCGCGCCCTCTTTTAGGTTGCGGGTGTTGTTTTTAAGCGGCATCGTTTGAGCGCTGGTTAAGCCAACCAAGTCACTGTAAGCCTGAACACGCTTCATCTTTTCGCCTCCAAAATTTCCCGCATTGCGATTGCGACTTGAATCAACTCGTCGGGCGTTTCGTTTTCGATTACGCCAGAAAATAGACATTTACCAATGTCGTCAACGATTGCATAGGTCGGCACCCCGTCATTCAGGCCCACGACAATGCGGGCGTGATCAAACTTAAGCGTTTGCGGTTTAGTAAGTGGTCGTTTCATTTCATTCTCTCCAATATCCATTTGATAACCGGCGCTGCCATTTCAGGCGCGTTAAACATTGTTTGAACCTACATATTCATCAGCCCAGTCATAACCAGGTTGGTCTGGTATCTTAACATTCACTAAAATGCCCTTCACGGACAGACGATTTGCCAAAATATAAGCTGATTTTTGTCCCCCGAATTTTTCATCATTATCACCAAAAATCACCACCTCGTTGCATCTCTCTGGTGGCAACCACTTTTCCAGCATCCCAGCATTGAGCGCAGCCCACACGGGCAACTGAAACATGTTCGATGCACTCATGGCTGTTTCTATACCCTCTGCTATTCCCAGCGGGCCACCCGTATATTCCGACAAAACGACACAAACCCCATCAACCAACTTGCCAGGCATCAACTTGCGCGGGCTTGGCATCTCTGCCTTTGCCAGCCCATCGCCACGCAAGAATGTTCTGTGCATCGTCACGTATTTATCTTCACCATGGACCCCGACCATCGCAACCATGCACGGCCTGATTCCGCCCTCACCATCTGGCAGCGCCGGGGAAAACCTGAGCGATTTAGGGTAAATCAGTTCATCCAAACCCCTGCTTGCCAAATATTTATTAGCAAGATCACCAGTTTCAATAGGTCTGGTAGCCGCCCATACATTGCGCAGCATATCTGCCCTTTTATCTTCTGTCATCTCTGCTCTGGCCTTTTCGTATTTGATATTCCCAAGCATCCCATCGATTTCAGCGGCAACCGTTTTAAAGTCCCGGCCGGTATATCTCATTGCCAAATCCATACCGCTACCAGCGCCGCAGTGCGTGCAGAAAAACGTGCCTTTACCCTCTTTGTTATCCCACCTGAAACGGTCTTTTCCTCCACAACATGGGCATGGACCATGTTTTCCACTTAGCGCTTTATCAGGCAAGCCAAGCTGCAACAGAATCCCGCGCCATTTTCCTTTAGCTGCAAGGGTTGTGTTTTCGCTGATCATTTGTTTTTCCTTTTTGCATAACGAATATCCTTTGCTTTCACATAATTGAAAACCTCTGGGCCGGGCACGGCTGGAATATCATCAAGCCCGCGCGGCCACACCCCGATTTTATCCCTGTAAGTGTGTGCCGCCCAGCCTCTTGCCCTGCCCCTATTCGCTGCTATATGCAGCAATCCGCTCCACCACATCTGCTTTTCTTCTTTCGTGAATACCTTCTTTTTTCTAGGCGTTAGCGCAACTAAGGTTCCGTCAACCGTTTCAACGCCAGCAACTGGCTTCAGCTCATTGCCGC
>WFQB01000148.1 GCA_015487305.1 Parvularculaceae bacterium
GAATGCTAATCGGCCGCACCAGAAGCAGCATCACCGCAACAAAGGCCAATACCTGCCAGTCAAAACTCGCCAATGTCGCCATGTCGAGATTAGCAGTTAAAATAACAAACACGCCGGAGACAAACAGAACAGCAATATTCTCCTTGAAATGGCGCAACTGATTAATGCTCGGCAATCTGGTATTGGCCATGGTGATACCCATTACCGTCACCGCCAATAACCCCGCCTCTTCCAACACCAGATTGGGAATTTCAAAGCAACCAATCACCAGCACCAAAAGCACCGGACTTTTCAAATATTCCGGCACCCAACCTCGGGAAAAAGCGACCGAAGTCACCCAACCGATCAGCGCGCCAAAAGCGCCGGCCATGAGGATCGACAAAAACAGATTGCCAACCATTTCAAAAGTCGACCAGCCATGACCGCCGCCATAAGCAACGATAACAAATTCATAGGTAATGACCGCCAGCAAAGCGCCGATGGGATCGTTGACAATGCCTTCCCATTTCAAAATGGCGCCGGCGCGCTGGTTCAATCGGTTCTGGCGCAATAGCGGCATGATCACCGTCGGGCCGGTAACCACCATGATGCCGGAAAATAAAATCGCCGAGGGCCATTCAACCCCGGCCACATAATGGGTGGCCAGCGCCCCCAAAACCCAGGCGATAGGCACGCCGGGAATGACAAAGCGGGCAACCCCGCGGGTCATGTCTTTAATTTCAGCAAATTTGAGTGATAAGCCGCCCTCAAATAATATTATGGCAACGGCAATCGCAACGATGGGCCGCAAAAACTCACCAAAATCCTGCTCGGGATTCAACACCCCCAGCACTGGACCAAATAGCAGCCCCGCCAGCGCCATCAAAACAATCGCCGGCAGATTTAACCGCCAAGCCACCCATTGCGCGCCAATGCCCAAAAAGCCGATCAGCGCCAGAATGAAAATAATATTATCCATTTAAATCCCCCCAAAAGCGCAGCCTAACGATGTTTGAAATTAGGCGAGCGTTTTTCTGCAAAAGCCTTCATGCCTTCGCTCTGATCTTCGGTGGCAAAAACCGAATGGAAGACCCGGCGCTCAAACAACACCCCTTCGGCTAGGCTCGTCTCATAGGCCCGATCAACACATTCCTTCGCCATCATCACGATAGGACGTGAGAAGCTGGCAATTTTTTGCGCCACGGCAATCGCTTCTTCCAGCAATTTATCGGCTGGAATAATCCGCGAAACCAGCCCGCAACGTTCTGCTTCTTCGGCATCCATCATCCGGCCCGTAAGGCACATTTCCATGGCTTTGGATTTACCGATAAAACGGGTAAGGCGCTGGGTGCCCCCCGCCCCGGGAATAGCGCCAATGGTAATTTCCGGCTGGCCAAATTTGGCATTGTCTGCGGCGAGAATGAAATCGCACATCATTGCCAATTCACAGCCACCCCCAAGGGCATAGCCTGCCACCGCTGCGATAACCGGCTTACGCGTGCGCGCTGCCTCTTCCCAATTAGCGGTAATAAAATCCTCTTTATAGACATCCATATAGGATTTTCCGGCCATTTCCTTGATATCAGCACCGGCGGCAAAGGCTTTTTGCGACCCGGTCAGCACAATCGCCCCCACACTATCATCCCTATCGGCCTTGGTCAGGGCGTCGGTCAGCTCGTTCATCAACTGGCCATTTAAGGCGTTTAGGGCCTTGGGACGATCAAGAGTGATAATGCGCACAGCGCCTTCATTTTCGGTTTTGATGCACTCATAGGCCATGGGAATATTGCTCCTTAGATATAAGCCGCCTCAAGAGGTAATCAGGCGGTAAATCAGCGTAAAATCTGGCTTATGACCTAGCCTAAGCCCCAATCTCATTCAAGGATTATAGCCTTGCGGCCTCTATAACCCCACTTTTGTCCCTTAAGGGGGATAAATAGGCGTGACCCGCAGGAACAATAGGATTATATGGGCATAACCTGTTCTTTTAGCTTATCGGAGACCTCACATGATTGCTGTATATGTCATCGTCATATTCATCCTGCTTTTTGCCGCTTTGAATTTCATGGAAAAAGGCAGCATCGACTAGGGTCAAGATGGGGAGCAAAGTGGCGAGCCATCCTTTTGGAAGGTTCTTGTTTTTGGCGTCTAGCCGGTTAAATCCTTTTCGGACTTAAAACCAATAGCGTCTTTGGGGAGCTAAATTTATGATTACCTTGATTGCACTTATTGCCGCCGGACTGGCTTTGCTGATTTTGGCGGGTGATTTATTGGTGCGCGGCGCGGTTAATCTCGCCACCATGCTCAAAATCTCTCCCCTGATTGTCGGGCTGACCGTCGTCGCCTTTGGCACCTCGGCCCCGGAACTCATGGTCACCCTGCAAGGGGTCTCCAGCGGCAATTACCATATCGCCATGGGCAATATTGTTGGCTCCAATATCGCCAATGTGCTATTGGTGCTCGGGCTTCCGGCGCTCATCTATCCTTTCATCACCCATCTGCCGGGTTTGAAAAAAGATGCCATCGCACTGATTATCGGCACCTCGGCCTTTATGGGCTTTGTCTATTTCCGCGGCGTGCTTGATCAGCTTACAGCCTTGGTTTTGCTGGGGCTTCTCATTATTTACATTTTCACTCTCTTTCTGCGGGCGCGCAATTCAGAAGGCGCTGAAGTGGTCTTGGATGAGATTGAAGACTATGCGGCAGAAAACGGTATTGCATGGAAAACGCCTTTGTTTATTTTGGCCGGCATAATCGGCTTACCGCTTGGGGCAAAATTATTGGTGGATAATGGCAGCGCGCTGGCGGAAATGCTGCATGTGCGCCAAGAGCTGATTGGCCTGACCATTGTCGCCATTGGTACCTCCCTACCAGAACTCGCAACGGTGGTTGCCGCCGCTTTGCGCAAACAGGCCGATGTTGCCGTTGGCAATGTGGTTGGCTCCAACCTGTTTAATCTTCTGTTTGTTGGTGGCGCAGCGGGACTTGTGGGGCAGTCTTATTTCTCGGCTGACGCCCGCCTCATTGATATTCCAATCATGGCTTTAAGCTCGCTACTGCTAATTTTTCTAATCCTCACCCATCGCAAAATATCGCGGGTGTTGGGGGTTGCTATGTTCCTGCTTTATGTGGGCTATATTGGCTATATATCCTATACCAGCACCCCCACCCTTTGAGCCCCTCTCTGATAGGCCCTAATGGACAAATCCGCCCCCGATAAAACAGATCATCCGCCAAAGCGCGCCCTTATAACCGGCGGGGCCAAACGCATTGGCGCTGCCCTTTGCGAGACCCTCGCCAAACAGGGCTATGACCTCGCCATTCATTTCCATCGCTCAGAGAATGCTGCCGACACACTGGCCCGGCAGATTAAGGCCGATTATGGGGTTAAGACCTGTCTGATAGAGGCCGATTTGTCTGACCCCGGCCAATGGCAGGCGATGATAGACAGCGCCAATAAGGCTCTCGGCCCCCTTAACCTATTGGTCAATAATGCTTCTCTTTTTGAGCCTGATGAGCCGGGCAATATCACCCAGAAGAGCTGGCAGGACCATCTGACAATCAACCTTCAGGCCCCGATCTTTCTCGCCCAAAGCTTTGCCAAAACCGCCCCTAAAGGCGCCAATATCATCAATATTATCGACCAGCGCGTCCTCGCCCTGACACCGAAGTTTTTCTCTTATACCATTGCAAAATCTGGGCTTTTTACCGCCACCCAAACCCTTGCCCAAGCTTTGGGTCCAAAAGGCATCCGCGTCAACGCCATTGGCCCCGGACCGACTTTGCGCAATGCCCGCCAATCGGAAGCTGATTGGAATAGGCAAAATGCCACCACCCTTTTGGGTCATGGTGCCTTGCCTGATGACATTTGCGCCGCCCTCGTCTATCTGATAGGCGCAAAAGCCGTAACCGGACAGATGATAGCGGTCGATGGCGGCCAGCATCTAGCATGGGAGACCCCCGATGTGCTGGTCAAGGAGTGAGCGTTAAAAGCGATGACCAAGCAGATGAACAAACAGGCTCTAGCGCCGTCCATCATTCCCCTGCCACAAAGCGAAACCGACAGTCCGGCGCGTTTTGTGTTTTTGCGCGATCTCAAATTTGCCGCTCAAATTGGTCTTTATGACAGCGAACAGGGCAGAACCCAGCCGGTCATTATCAATCTCACCCTGCTGGTGGATGACCCCATTGAGCCCTTATCCGACGATCCGGCCAATGTCGTATGCTATAATAAAATCGCCAAGGGGATTGGGGAAATCATCGCCGAGGGGCATATCAAACTTGTGGAAACATTGGCCGAGCGCATTGCCAATCTTTGCCTCGCCCATCCCATGGTTAGAAAAGTGCAAGTCAGGGTTGAAAAACCCGAAGCCATCGAACAAGCGGCCGGTGCCGGGGTAGAAATTATTCGCGTAAAGCCCATGCGATAAACTTTAAAGGAGCAGATATTATGACCAATTGGACGAAACTATTGCTGGGGGCAGGCGCCGCTTTGGCGCTGACGGCCTGTGGCAATAAGGAAGAAACACCCCCCGCAGAAAACCAGCAAAGCGAAGACATGGCGGCTGAAAGCGAAGGCGCGCAGATGGAAAGCCCCGCCCTTCCGGCACTTGATGCCGCAGCGCTGGCAGAAAACATTAAAACCCTCGCCAGTGACGACTATATGGGCCGTGCGCCAGCCACCGAAGGCGGACAAAAAACCATTGCATGGCTGATGGAGACCATGGCCAATATTGGCCTAGAACCGGCCAATGGTGATAGCTATCTGCAAGATGTGCCTTTGGTCGAAGTGACCGTTGACCCGGCAGCCAGCGGTTTTACCGTGAATGCCGATGATGGCTCTTCGCAAATCCTCTTTTATGGCGATGAGATCATGTTCTGGACCAAGCAGGTGACCGAAGAGACCAGTTTTGACAATAGCGAACTGGTTTTTGTCGGTCATGGTGTGGTTGCGCCGGAATATGGCTGGAATGATTATGAGGGCATGGATGTCACCGGCAAAACCGTGGTCATGCTGGTCAATGACCCAGGCTATCGGATGCAGGAAGGCGACTTATTCAACGGCAAAGCCATGACCTATTATGGCCGCTGGACCTATAAATTTGAAGAAGCCGCCCGTCAGGGTGCAGCCGCAGCCCTTGTCATTCACCAGACCGCCCCCGCCGCTTATGGCTGGGGGGTTGTTTCCGGCTCATGGAGCGGACCGCAACTTGATTTGCAACGGCCCGATAATGGCGCTGGGCGCACCAAGCTTGAAGGCTGGATTACCGAAGATATTGCCCGCAATCTGTTCAAACAGGCGGGACTTGATTTTGATGAAATGGAACAGGCGTCCCTGTCGGCTGATTTCTCGCCGGTAAAAATGGGCGGGCTAACCGCTTCTGGCACCATTAAAAACGTCATCAAAAGAAGTGCCTCACAAAATGTTGCCGGTAAAATTATCGGCAGCAAATATCCTGACGAATATATTCTCTATATGGCCCATTGGGATCATCTGGGAAATAGCGGCGAAGGCGAAGACCATATCTATAATGGGGCTGTCGACAATGCCACAGGTACTGCCGGTATTCTCAGCATTGCCGAAAGCTTCGCCAATGCCGAAACCCCGCCGGAGCGCTCAATCCTGTTCCTTGCGGTCACCGCCGAAGAAAGCGGACTTTTAGGCTCGGCCTATTTTGCCGAAGACCCGTTTGTGCCTTTGAAAAATATCATTGGCGGCATCAATATTGACGCCATCCTGCCCGCCGGTCCGGCCAAGGATATTATGGTGGTCGGCTTTGGCGCTTCTGAGCTGGAAGATTTATTGGAGGCGCAAGCCAAAAAACGCGATCGCTATCTGCGCCCGGATGCGGAGCCGGAAAAGGGCTATTTCTATCGCTCCGACCATATTTCTCTCGCCAAAAAAGGCGTGCCCATGCTCTATGCCGATAGCGGTATTGACCTTATCGAAGGCGGCGAAGAGGCAGGACGCGCTTTTGCAGAAGGCTACACGAAAGAGCGCTATCACAAACCGTCTGACGAATATTCAGACGATTGGGATATTAGCGGCATTGTTTCCACGCTGGAAATCCTGCGCGATGTAGGGGCCGATATGGCCTATTCAGACATCCGCCCCAACTGGTATGAAGGCAATGAATTCCGCGCTCTGCGCGACGCCATGTAAGGGATTTTAATCCTGAAGAAAAAGGCGAGCTGAAAAGCTCGCCTTTTTTGTTGGGGATTGCCCTCCCCATCTCTCGCGGAAATACCGCACTTCGCTGCCATCCTTCGAGACGCCGCTATGCGGCTCCTCAGGATGAGTAAGAAAATAGTAGAAAGAACGCTATCAAAAAAAGAAAAAGACTCATCCTGAGGAGGACCGCAGGTCCGTCTCGAAGGATGGCGGTGAGGCACTGGGCTTTCCGGTTGAGATGCGCGGGGCATACTGAAGGGACAAGGTTTTGTGGAAGTTTTGTCTCTTTAATTTCCACAAGCACCCACCTCTCCCAAAGGGAGAGGTCAAAACGACCAAAGGCTGTTTTGGGTGAGGGCAATATGAACACCCGCTCCCTTACGCCGCTTTATAAAACTTCTCGCCCGCTTTCGCCTTTTCCCGGAACAGATCCGGCGGGGCAAAACGTTCTCCATATTTCTTGGCGAGGCGGTCTGCGGTCTCCACAAATTTATCAACCCCAATCGTGTCGATATGGCTCATGGGGCCGCCGGTCCAGGGGGCAAAACCCCAACCAAAAATAGCACCGAGATCAGCCGAAGCCGGATCGTGGACCACATCAGCCGCATAGCAGCGGGCAACCGCCACAAGCTGGCAATAAAGCAGGCGCTCTTTCACCTCCTCAGGGCTTGGCTGATTTTCCAATGGTGGGAAATGTTTCGACAATTCCGGCCATAAATGTTTTTTGCCGCCTTCGGGGTAGTCGTAAAAACCACCGCCGGATTTGCGACCCTTACGGCCCAGCTCGTTGACGAATTTCTCCAGCAGGTCTTCCGTCCCTGTGGGCTGATATTTATCACCCAGCTCTTCTTGCGCCGATTTCATAATCCGCAAGCCCAATTCCTGACTGGTCTCATCCGACAAGGCCAAAGGCCCTATCGGCATGCCCATATGCACCGCGCAATTGTCGATAAGCGCGGGGTTAATCCCTTCTTTCACCATCAACATGGCTTCATTGAGATAGGGCATGACAACGCTATTGGCATAAAAGCCGCGTGTGTCGGATACGACAATCGGGGTCTTCTTAATCTTGCCGACAAAATCAAGGGCCGCTGCCAAAGGCAAATCCCCCGATTGCTGGCCGGGAATGATTTCCACCAAAGGCATTTTATCCACCGGCGAGAAGAAGTGAATACCGATGAAATTTTCCGGCCGTGCGGAATTTTTCGCCAAAGAAGTAATCGGAATGGTCGAGGTATTCGAAGCAAAGACCACATCCTTGCCAATCACCGCTTCGGTTTTTTCAATCACATCTTTTTTGACCCCCGGATCCTCAAACACCGCCTCAATGATGAGATCCACATCTTTCAAATCATTATAATCGGCTGTGGTTTTAATTTTGGCGAGCATGGCTTCGGACTTTTCCTTGGTCAGCTTGCCGCGGGAAATACCTTTATCATTTAATTTGCGCGAATAATCCTTGCCCTTTTCTGCAGAGGCCTCATCACGATCAAGCAGCACCACATCCATGCCGGATTTTGCCGCCACATAGGCAATGCCTGCCCCCATCATGCCCGCACCAAGAACACCGATCTTATTCAGATCCAGCTTGGGCACGGATTTTGGCCGCGCCATGCCTTTTTCCGCCGCCTGTTTATTGATGAACAGGGTACGGATCATATTTTGCGTCTGGGCGCTCATCAAAAGCGTGGTGAAATATTTGCTCTCAAGGCTGATCGCCGTGTCAAAGGGCACGATGGAGCCTTCATAAACACAAGAGAGAATTTTCTGCACCGCCGGATAATTGTGATTGGTCATTTTTTGCGCCAAAGCGGCCGCGCCCGCAAATACCGGCACAACGCGGGGGTCCATAGCCCCCTGCCCGCCGGGAAATTTAAAGCCTTTATTATCCCAGGGCGCTTTGGTTTTCGGATTGGCTTTGACCCATTCTTTTGCCTTGGCCACAACCTCCCCATGGGGAACAATCTCGTCAATCAGATTTTGCGCTTTGGTTTTGCCAGCATCTATTGGCCTGCCAGAAGTGCAAAGCTGCAAAGCATTTTGGATACCCGCAAGGCGCGGTGTGCGCTGGGTGCCACCGGCGCCGGGCAAAAGGCCCACCTGCACTTCGGGAAAACCAAATTTAACCTTGGGACTATCGGAAACCACCCGATAATGACAGGCCAGCGCCAATTCAAACCCACCGCCGAGCGCCAGGCCATTAACTGCCGCCGCAAAAGGCTTGGTGGTTTCGCCTTTGACCAAAGCTTTGGCCGCTTTGCCGCCGGTTTCCATTTTGCGCAAAATGCGGTTGAGATTAAACGCCGCCTTATAGGCATCGGCCACACTGGGGCTCGCCCCGCTATCGCCCAGCATCCGCAAATCTGCGCCCGCCAAAAAACCACTATCTTTGGCCGAGGTCACCACCGCGCCAATGATCTTGTCATCGCCGAGAACCTTGTCCACCGCCGCTTCAAATTCTTCAATCAAAGCCGCGTTCCAGACATTCATAGACTGACCGTCAAGATCAATCGCCAGCGTTGCAATGCCGTCACCATCCACATCAAATTTAATATTCTTATACATTTTCCAAGTCTCCAATGAGAAATTATTACACCCGTTCAATAATTGTCGCGGTGCCCATGCCGGCGCCAATGCATAAAGTCACCAAAGCATTGGCCTTATTCGTGCGCTCTATCTCGTCCAAAGCCGTGCCAAGGATCATCGCCCCTGTCGCGCCCATGGGGTGGCCCATAGCAATCGCCCCGCCGCAGACATTGATCTCGTCATGGGCAATATCAAAGGCCTGCATATAGCGCAGCACCACGCTGGCAAAAGCTTCGTTCAATTCCCAAAGCTCAATATCTTTTTTGCTCATACCGGCGCGTTTCAGGATTTTTTCGGTAACAAATTCCGGCCCCGTCAACATGATGGTCGGCTCGGAGCCAATCGACGCCATGGCACGAATTTTAGCCCGTGGTTTAAGGCCCAATTTCTCGCCCATTTCTTTAGAGCCAATCAAAACCCCGGCAGCCCCGTCAACAATACCCGAAGAATTACCTGCATGATGCACATGATTGATAGCTTCAAGCTCGGGATATTTCTGAATAGCCACCGCATCAAACCCCATGCCCTCGCCCATCATGGCAAAGGCAGGATTAAGCCCACCCAAAGCCTGCATATCCGTATCCGGGCGCACGGTCTCGTCATGGTCAAGCACCACCTCGCCCATCACATCTTTGATTGGAACAATAGAATTTTTAAAGCGCTGCTCTTTCCAGGATTGCGCCGCGCGTTTTTGGCTTTCCACCGCATAGGCATCGGCATCATCGCGGCTGATACCATATTTGGTGGCAATAATATCGGCAGAAATCCCCTGCGGCACCACATAGTTTTTGAACGTCACCTGCGGATCGGAAATCATCGCCCCGCCATCGGATCCCATAGGCACGCGCGACATGCTTTCAACGCCACCGCCAATCGCCATATCCGCTTCACCGGCCATCACCTTGGCCGCTGCCAGATTGATCGATTCCAAAGCCGACGCACAAAAACGGTTAATATGGACCCCGGCAACCGTTTGCGCATAATCAGCCTGCAGCACTGCAGCGCGGGCAATATCCGAGCCCTGCTCACCCACCGGCATCACACAGCCCAAAAGCACATCATCAATATTGGCGGTATCCAAATCATTGCGATCACGAATGGCTTTTAAAACCTGCGAGGCCAGATCCACCGGCGTGATTTCATGCAGGGAGCCATCCGGCTTGCCCTTGCCACGAGGGGTGCGGACCGCATCATAAATATAGGCTTCGCCCATGGGAATTTCCTTTCAAATAATAAAGAAGAACTGCCCTTTGAAACGCGGGCAATCTGAAATGAATCTCTGTGCGATCTCAAATTAGGTCTGCACCGCCCCGCTTGCAATGCTGCCAAGCAGTAAATCTCTCCACAATCAGCCTAAAATTGCATAAGCCGCCCCGAAGGCAAGACCGAACTGCCCGCCCATATAAAGCAGCCAGTTGGCGCTCTTGCCAAAGGGCAGGCTTTTTTTAAATTTCAAATAGGCCAATAGCATATCTGACAGACCAAAGCTGATCGCCCCCATGGCCAAAAGCCCCGCCCCCACGGATTGCTGCATGACCGCTGCGGCCATCATCACCCCGATAACCGCCGTATAGGCAATGATCGGGGTTTTCATCGCCTCCGGCAGGGCTGGCATCAGCCAGACCAGATAGGAAACGCAAGCAGCGATAACCAACAACACGAAAAGCCCATGCCACAGCTCAAGCGCCCCCATATTGCCGGCCAGAAAGCCGATATAGGCAATATGGCCAAGCAAAAAGGCCGCAAGCCCGCTCTGGAACCCCCTATCCTCGGGCAGATCAAGCTGGAAATCGCCAATGGCGCTCAAGCCCAGCCCGGCAACCATCCACCACAAAGCAGGGGAAAAATCCGGATTTAGCAATAACCACATGGCCAGCGCCAAAGCGGGCACCGCCTTTAATAGAGCGCGCAGCAAGCCAAAAACCGGACTTAGCGCCCGCCCCTGCACCGCAAGAAACCCTAAAGCTGCCACCAGCGCCAAAAAAATCCAAAAATTGATCACCTTACGGCCCCCCGCATTTGATTTTGCCCTTTTGATGAGAACCAATAAAGCAGGATTCCCGCTTAAGGCTGCCCGGCCCTGAAGGTTTTCACCCAATATCGTGCATAATGACCCGTTCGCCTTGTTTTTTACAGGAAAATCCGCAAATTTATCAAATGCTTGGGGTCATTTTTCGGGGTCAAATATGTCGGCACTTTATAAATTTCTAATCGGCTTGATCCTGCTCGGGGTGCTGGGCAGCTTCGGGCTGTATTTCAACATGATCCCCGCTGGCTCGATTGACGGGGCCGAGGCCAAATTGCGCATCAGCGCCAATCAGGCCCTTGATGAAACGGGGGCCGAATGGGCCTCTTTGCGCTTGGACGGACAAAAGGCCATTCTCTCCGGCACCGCCCCTTCATTGCAGGCCCTTGAAGAGGCCAAAACCGCTATCCAAAAAAGCCAAGGGGCCGGCGGCGTTTTACTGGGGGGCATTACCAGCATTGACGCCAGCAATGTCAAAATTGCCGAGCCACAGGCCGAGCAGCCTGTCACCACAGCCGACGCACCAGAAAAAGCCCCGCCAGCAGAAATAATCAGCCCCTATATCTGGAGCGCAAGCTGGGAGGGGCCCGGCGCCGCCCTATTCCTCGCAGGCTATGTGCCTGATGAAACAAGCCGCGAAAAAATCCTCAACGCTGCAACAACGTTTTTCCCCGATGGCATTGTCGATGAAATGCAAATTGCCAAGGGCGCACCCTTTGAGGCGTGGGTCGATGCGGCAATACTGCAATTGCAAGCCTTGGCCAAGCTGGACCATGGACAGGTTGAAGCCAGTAATCGGGTGTTTCGCCTTTCCGGACAGGCGGTTTCAGCCCAATCCAAGACCGCTATCGAACAACAACTAGCCCAATTTACAAAAGGCGGTCTGGCCATTCTTGCCATTGAGGCCCCACAAAATCCGGATGTCTCGCTTGATCTCAGCGCCCGAATAGATCGCTGTCAAAAAGAGTTTGATGCTTATCTGGCGCAAAATAAAGTCAGCTTCACCTATGGCAGCGCCGAAATCGCTCCTGCCTCAACCCCGGTGCTTGAGCGCCTTGTGCAAATTGCCCGCGATTGTGATGGCATGATTATTCAAATCATCAGCCATAGCGATAATGATGGCGAGGAAGCAGCTTTATTACGCCTCACGCAAATGCGCGCCGAAGCGGTGCGCAAATTTTTCCTAGAGCGCGGGCTGAACCAAGACATGGTGCAGGCCCAAGGGGTCGGCTTTGCCCGCCCGACTGCCGATAACAGCACCGCTGCGGGCCGGGCCAAAAACCGCCGCATTGAAATCAGAGTTTTCGCACCCTGATGCATTTATATCAGGGGCGTTTGTAAGGAGTATTAAAAATGATCTGGCTGGCTTGGCATATGTGGTTTCTATTGCTTTTAGCATTTTTGCTGGGGCTTTTTGTCGGTTGGTGGATCTGGCATCGCAGCCGCATAGAAAATATCGCAACCATGGAGCCAACACCCGTGGTCTCCCCCCTACCCGCTTCCGTTTCTGCCCCCTTGGCCGAGGCCCATGAAGCTGGCAAGCGGCCAATGCTCTATGAAAGCGGCCCCATTGAAGGCCCAGCCGATGATCTAAAAAAAATCAAAGGCATTGGCCCCAAATATGAAAAACTGCTGAATGAGATGGGGATTTATTATTACCGCCAAATCACCTCATGGAATAAAGACGAAATCGCCTGGCTCGACAAAAAACTAAACTTCCCCGGCCGCATAGAGCGCGACGACTGGCAAGCCCAAGCGGCCCGGCTACGCGACCAAAGCGGCACGGCGTCTGAGTTTTAGGGAGGTTTTCTGTAGGGTGCATTAGCCGCAGGCGTAATGCACCAACATATCTGCAATTCCGTACCCCATCCCATGCTGAAAGTATTGCACCCTACCGCCATCCTTCGAGACGCCGCTTCGCGGCTCCTCAGGATGAGTATCATGTCTTTTAAAAGATATTTTTCCAATTCATCCTCTTGCTCATCCTGAGGAGCAAGGCATAAGCCTTGCGTCTCGAAGGATGGAAATGTGAGCGGCACACACCCTCGAGCCAAAGGGATCAGCAGTGAGCGTAATTAAGTAAAAAGTCCGCTTTCGTTGCTCTTGCAACTACAGCGCGACATCCGTTTCGCAACGCTCCAGCGCTAATCGCGCTGTAGCTAAATTTTGCCTTTGGCAAAATTAGCGAAAGCGGATGGTGGGCCCGGAGGGACTCGAACCCCCAACCTAGCGGTTATGAGCCGCCAGCTCTAACCAATTGAGCTACAGGCCCTCTAATCCTTTGGCCGCGAGAGGCGGCAGACAAGAGGAAACCGCGATATAACAGCTAGTGGCTTTGCAGGCAAAGGCAAAATTCTTTTGAATCTATGCAATCGGGCTGGTTTGGCCAACGGGGGGAGCCAAGGCCCCTGCCGCTTTTTCTTTGACCTGCTTTTCCTTGCCACGCTCCAGCAGCACCCGCACCAGATTTACGATGCGTTTTTCCATGGTCACATAAAACACGCCGCCAGCAATGATCCCCACACTTGTCATCAGGAAGAAGAACGCGCCGGGAGAGAGAATTTCGATAAGCCCAAATTTCTGCAATAAAACTCCCAATATCGCCATGGCCGGCCCGTGAACGAGGAAGATGGAATAGGAAGCATTGCCGATAAATTCCAGCGATTTTGGCGAGCGTATGCCGCATTGTTCAAGACCGCACAAGCCCACAACAATGAAAAACACACTCACCCCAAGCGCCAGAATACGATAATCCTGCCCTGCACCGAAAAACACAAATGTATCAAGCAGGCCGATGACCACAAAACTAACAAAACCAATGGTGGTCAAAACCCCCGGCATGGGAACGAAATGGCGCTTCACATAATAGGCGCTGGCCATGCCAACAACAAACAACACATTATAGCTGGAAAACAGAAAATTCATCGGGAAAGAAATCGGCCCGCTCAGCGCCGCATAAAGACTGCCAGCAATCCACAGGGCAAACAATCCATAGCCGAGGCGTTTCGACAATAATAGCAGCGCAAAGAACAGATAGAACAACATTTCAATGCGCAAGGTCCAGGCCGGAACCAGCAGCGGATAATGATCGGTCGGGAACAATAAAAGCGATGTCCAAATGTCATGCCATGTCACCGGATTAGCCGGATCCTGTTGCCACCATAAAGCGGCAAAAAACGGAATACATACCGCCCAGTAAATTGGATAGATGCGCGTGAAGCGTTTTATCAGAAAGTTTTTAAACTTGCCCGCAACGCCGATATGGCGGTCATGAATGTAAAACATGATAAAGCCGCTGAGGACAAAAAAGAATTCGACCCGTGCATAGGCAAAGTTCAAAACCTCACTGAACACCCGGCCATAATATTCTTGCGTGTAAAAAACATTGGCGTGAAAAATCGCCACCAAAATCGCGGCAATCCCCCGCCCAAGCTGGAAGTTAACCACTTTGCCCAGTTTTTGTCTCTTTGCCTCAGCCATTTAACTGCCATGTCCTTTGGGCCCGTTTCACGGTTTAAAGGACAGCAAGATTCATGCCCGATTCACGCTCAGGTGGCATGGGTGCAGCTTGATTCAATAAAATAATGAAGAAAAATGGCTGAATTTATAAAAAACCCAAGCCCTTTATAGTTAACCCATAGCAATCAACACATTACAAACAGCCATAACCATCAACACAATCGAGCCAAGGACAAAAAGAATAAAACGCAAAGTCACATTGTTGAAAGTGACTTGCACAATGGAATGCAGAACCCGCAACACCACATAGGCCCAAGCCCCATAAAAAAGCCAAGCATCCGATGCTCCGCCGCTCATATCATTGCCCCTGAGGACAGTATAAAAAACCAGTGCGTAAAAAATAACCGGCTGCTCATGAAGATGGTTATAATTCTCCCCCACCGCCCGCACCGCGCTCGGCAAATTATCCAAAGAGCCATGATGTTTGGCATCTTGCGCCGCGATATTGGCTTTTTTCATAGCCGGCAATCGGCGGATATACATTAAAATCCAGATCAATAACGTCCAGATGACAAGGGCAAGGGCAGCGTCGAGCATTTTTATCTCCCGGTTTTAGCGGTTCATATATTTTTTCATCTCCAGCCGGGCAATGGTGCGATTATGCACCTCGTCAGGCCCGTCAGCGATGCGCAAAGTGCGCAAATGGGCATACATTTTAGCCAATGGAAAATCCTCACAAACCCCAGCCCCGCCATGGGCCTGAATGGCATCATCAATTATTTTCAAAGCCATAACCGGTGCCGCCACTTTAATCATGGCAATTTCCGCTCGCGCCGCTTTATTGCCCATAGTGTCCATCATCCAGGCGGCTTTTAGGCATAGCAATCTATTCATTTCCAATTGCGTACGCGCCTCGCCAATGCGTTGCTCCCACACGGAATGTTGTATCAGGCGCTTGCCAAAGGCCACTCTGGTACCAAGGCGTTTGACCATCAGCTCCAGCGCTTTTTCAGCCGCGCCAATAGTGCGCATGCAATGGTGAATACGCCCTGGTCCAAGGCGCCCTTGGGCAATTTCAAACCCGCGCCCTTCACCGAGCAAAATATTACGCGCAGGCACGCGTACATTGTCGAGTTTCACTTCCATATGCCCATGAGGCGCATCATCATAGCCAAATACTGGCAAATGGCGGGTAATGCTAACGCCTTTGGCATTGGCTGGCACCAATATCATGGATTGCTGCTTATAGGTTTCAGCCGCTTCATCGGTTTTGCCCATGACGATATAAACTTTACAACGCGGATCCCCCGCCCCTGACGACCACCATTTCACCCCATTAATCACATAATCATCGCCATCGCGTTTGATGCTGGTTTCAATATTAGTGGCATCCGATGAGGCGACCCTTGGCTCAGTCATCAAAAAAGCCGAGCGAATTTTACCGTCCAGCAATGGCATCAACCATTCTTCTTGCTGCTCTTTACTGCCATATTTTTCCAACACTTCCATATTGCCGGTATCCGGCGCAGCGCAATTAAAAACTTCTGGCGCAATCAAAGAGCGACCGGTTAATTCTGCAATCGGCGCATAATCGGCATTGGAAAGCCCCGGGCCTAATTTGGGGTTGGGCATAAACATATTCCACAAACCCGCCGCCTTGGCCTTTTCTTTTAACTCTTCAATAATTGGCGGCACCTGCCAGCGATCTGCGCCAAAGGCTTCATGCTGCTGGTGATAAATCTTCTCGCCCCTTTCAATATGCTCATCCATAAAGCTGCGAGTGCGGGCAATATAATCTTTGGCACGGGGGGAGTGATCAAACTGCATCAGGGGGTCCTTGTTTTATTGGTCTTATTTTTGGCCTTCATTATGAGCCGGTCAGGGCCAAGAAGAAAGTGCCTCTTACAGTCCCACCAATCAGCGCCGGGCTTTAAAAAAATCCCGCAACAGGCCGGCCGCTTCTTCTTTAGCCGCACCCGAAGAGATTTCCGGCCGATGATGGCAGGTGCTTTGCTCAAAAAACCGCACCCCATTGACCAATGCCCCGCCTTTTTGGTCTTCGGCGGCAAACACCACACGGCCTATGCGCGCAATCGCAATCGCCCCGGCGCACATAGTGCAAGGCTCCAAAGTCACATAAAGCGTGGTCTCATTGAGGCGATAATTTTCCCGCTGCTTGGCGGCCATGCGCATGGTAACGATTTCCGCATGGGCGCTCGGATCGTGCTGGCTGATGGGCTGGTTATGGCCACGGGCGATAATTTCACCATCCAGCACCAATACCGCCCCCACGGGCACCTCGCCCATTTGCGCCGCCTTTTTGGCCTCCACCATGGCCTCAGCCATAAAGTCATCATCTGTAAGCTCACTCATGGGGCGACCCTATCAGGCGGCCATATCCTTGACCAGATTAGCACACGGAGAAAAACAAGCTTATATTTACCTGTTTTGCAAATTAAGGATTTCAAAAATGTCATCACCGCTGCTGCCAACAACATATCTCGAAATGGCCAGACCAAAGAAAGAAGGAAAAAAGCCCCCCCATGGTTTATGGGCTGTGCTGGGGGCGGCTTTGGCACTTTTTGGCGGAATGATTCTAGGCACCATCCTGCTTATTTTCCTGCTGCCGCTTGTTGCCTCGCCTGATTTTATGGAACAGGTCACCCGCAACCATTCACTATTAGAGGAAAATCTGCCCTCGCCCATTTTGGCTGTTATGCTTCTTTCAACCACCAGCCTTTCCCTGATTGGTGGCCTGCTCTGGATCCGGTTTTTTGAAAAACGCTCGCTGGCAAGTTTTGGTCTTGGCTTTAACCTCACTGGCCTTTGGCAATTATTGCGCGGTGTTGTGTTTGGTGCTGCCGCCATGGCGGTGGGGGTTTATTTTCTGCTTGTCTTTGGCTGGGCGGAGTTAAGCGCGCCATCCATGCCGCAAGGCTGGGTTGCGCTGTGGCCATTTGGGTTTTTGGCGCTGGCATGGCTGGTGCAGGGTACATCAGAGGAAGTTTTATTGCGCGGGCTCGTCTTTCAATCCATTGGCGTGCGCCATGGCTTGTTGGCTGGCGCGCTGGTTTCCAGCATTCTTTTTTCTCTGCTCCATGGGCTTAACCCCAACACCTCACCGCTGTTCTTTCTAGATCTGTTTTTGTTTTCCCTATTTGCCTGCTTTTATGTTCTGCGCGAGGGCAGTCTTTGGGGCATTGCCGGCTATCTCGGGGCGTGGAATTTTGCTCAGGGGCATTTATTCGGCATTCCCATCAGCGGCTCCGATATAGGGGCAGATAAATTGATGACTTTCACTGCTACGGGTCCGGATTTTTTAACCGGCGGAGCAGCAGGGCTAGAAGGCGGGCTCGCCAGCACCCTGACCATTATTCTAAGCGGAATAGTGATTTTACTCCTACCAATGGGCAGGCGTTCTGCTAAAGACTAACCATGACCGAAAATGATTTTTCCACCAAGGCAGGCGACCGGATTGCCAAATTTCTCGCCCGTGCCGGGGTTTGCTCGCGCCGCGATGCTGAAAAGCTAATCGCCGAGGGCCGTGTGCAAGTGGATGGCCAAACCCTCGACACCCCTGCTTTCAAAGTCACCGGGGATGAAGATATTCGCGTCGACGGCGCGCGCGTGGGACAGATCGGGCAGACAAAGCTGTGGCGCTATCACAAACCTGATGGCCTTGTGACCACTCATAAAGACCCGCAGGAACGCCGCACAGTGTTTGATGCCCTGCCCTCGTCTATGCCGAGGGTTATCTCGGTTGGGCGGCTTGATCTCACCACTGAAGGGCTTTTATTGCTAACCAATAATGGCGCGCTCGCCCGCCATATGGAACTGCCCACTACCGGATGGCTGCGACGCTATCGGGTCCGAGCCTATGGGCGTGTCGGCCAGAAACAATTAGACAGCCTCAGCGAAGGGGTCAGCATTGACGGCATTGACTATGGACCGATTAAAGCCACACTCGACAGTCAACAAGGCTCCAATGCTTGGGTCACTATCGCCATTCGCGAAGGCAAAAACCGCGAAGTGCGCGAAGTGATGCGCCATTTGGGCTTGACCGTAAACCGCCTTATCCGACTATCCTATGGCCCATTTCAATTAGGCAGCTTGCCCAAAGGCGCCGTTGAAGAGGTGCCCAGCAAAACCCTGCGCGAGCAATTAGGCAAGAAGCTGAGCGCACAATTGGGGCTATAGAAAATGCGCATTGTTGGCGGCAGCTATAAAGGCCATTCCATCATTGCCCCCAAAGGCATGGCAACACGGCCCACCACCGACCGGGTGCGCGAATCACTTTTCAATATTCTTGCCCATAAACAAAGCACCCCATTAAAAAACGCCAGAGTGCTTGATCTGTTTGCGGGCTCTGGCGCATTGGGGCTTGAAGCCCTGTCGCGGGGCGCAGAGTTTTGCCTATTTGTAGAAAATGCCGCCCCGGCCCGGGCCGCCATTCGCGAAAATATTGAACGCTTAAACCTCTATGGGGCAACCCGCCTGCATCGGCGCTCGGCCCTTGCCTTGGGACCACGCCCGGCCTCCACCGGTGCCCCCTTCACACTGGTTTTTATGGACCCTCCCTATAGCCAAAACTTGGTCGAACCAACCCTTGCAGAACTTACCCAAGGACAATGGCTGGCCGATAATGCCTTGATAGTGATTGAGCAGGCAAAAGCCGAAGCCCCTGCCTGCCCGGATGGTTTTACCGAGACCGATCGGCGCATTTTTGGCGATACGCAAATCGGTTTTTTGCAATTTGGAAAATCCTCCCCTTAAGGCAGCGCTTTCAGGCCCCATAACAATAATCCATTCGGAGGCCCTAAAAGTGTGAATGCTTCGCATTGATATTTTCTTCTTACCTATAAATATCTAGTTGCGCGCAAGCAAATAAATATTACACTTTTTGTTGTAGTCAATGGCAGAAATTCTTCCCACTACATAAATTTCTAGCCCTAATCTTATTTACGCCATATTCTCGTCAGGTTTTCGCCACGGCCTCACCGCAAGTGGGAAAAGATTGTTTGTTTAAGGCGATCACAAGAATGCGTCTGGCCTCAGGGGCGTGTGGAGACCTGAGCCGGACGCATTTTTCTTTTCTCAAAATATGAAATATTAAAAAAACGGCCCACTCTTTCGAGCAGGCCGTTTATTTTTGCCTCACGGGCGCATAGCACCCCTCATCTTGAGCTTGTCGAAGGATTGCAGATGCAAAAAGGCTTTGCGCCTTTGCATCATGCCGCCCCCGCCGGACCAAAGGTCCGGCTAGCTTTTGATGATGGGCGGCTTTTAGATGCAAAAGGCTTGCGCCTTTACATCATGCCGCCCATGCCCCCCATGCCGCCCATGGCCCCCATATCAGGGGCGCCAGCAGCACCTTCTTTTTTCGGAGTGTCAGCGATCATGGCTTCGGTGGTGATCAAAAGACCGGCAACCGATGCGGCGTCCTGCAGAGCCGTGCGCACAACTTTGGCCGGATCAACAATGCCCATCTCGATGAGATTGCCATATTCTTCCGTTTGCGCGTTAAAGCCAAATTTGGTGTCTTTTTGCTCCAGCAATTTGCCAACAACGATAGAGCCTTCAACACCGGCATTTTCCACAATCTGACGGATTGGCGCCTGCAGGGCACGGCGAATAATAGCAATGCCTGCGTCCTGATCGGAATTTTCACCCTTCAGCTTCTCAAGAGATTGCGATGCATAAAGCAGCGCTGTGCCGCCACCGGGAACAATGCCTTCTTCAACCGCAGCGCGGGTTGCATTCAAAGCATCATCAACGCGGTCTTTGCGCTCTTTCACTTCCACCTCGGTGGCACCACCGACACGGATAACCGCAACACCGCCAGCCAGTTTGGCCAGACGTTCCTGCAATTTCTCGCGATCATAATCAGATGTGGTTTCTTCGATTTGCGCGCGAATTTGTGACGTGCGGGCTTCGATATCAGCTTTCTCGCCAGCGCCATCAACAATCGTGGTGTCGTCTTTGGTGATAACCACGCGTTTTGCTGTGCCCAGCATGTCAATGGTGACATTTTCCAGCTTGATGCCAAGGTCTTCAGAAACAAGCTGACCACCGGTCAGGATAGCAATGTCTTCGAGCATAGCTTTGCGACGATCACCAAAGCCTGGGGCTTTCACAGCAGCAATTTTCAAACCACCACGCAGCTTGTTAACAACCAGAGTTGCCAAGGCTTCGCCTTCAACATCTTCAGCAATAATCAGCAATGGCTTGGAGGTCTGCACAACAGACTCAAGCAATGGCAGCATGGATTGCAGGTTGGAAAGCTTTTTCTCATGCAGCAAAATATAGCAATCTTCGAGGACAGCCTGCATCTTGTCAGCATTGGTGATGAAATAAGGCGACAAATAACCGCGATCAAACTGCATGCCTTCAACAACATCCAGTTCGGTTGCCGCAGATTTGGCTTCTTCAACGGTGATAACGCCTTCATTGCCAACTTTGGACATGGCATTGGCGATCATCTCACCAATTTCACTCTCACCATTGGCAGAAATAGTGCCAACCTGCTTAATGCCCTCAGAACCGTCCACTTTAACGGCATTGCCCTTAATGTCTTCGAGAATTTTGGTAACAGCAAGATCAATCCCGCGTTTCAGATCCATCGGGTTCATACCGGCTGCAACAGATTTGGAGCCTTCACGAACGATTGACTGGGCCAGAACGGTTGCGGTTGTGGTGCCGTCACCGGCGGTCTCATTGGTTTGGGAGGCAACGGATTTTACCATTTGCGCACCCATATTTTCAAACTTGTCTTCCAACTCAATCTCTTTGGCAACGGTCACACCATCTTTGGTGGTGCGTGGTGCGCCAAAAGATTTTTCGATCACAACATTGCGGCCTTTCGGGCCCAGGGTCACCTTGACCGCATTGGCCAGAATATCGACACCGCGCAGCATACGCTCACGGGCATCGGCGTGAAATTTAACTTCTTTTGCAGACATGAATAAGTACTCCTGAATTTTCTATTCGTTGGTTAAGCAATGACGCCGAGAATGTCGGACTCTTTCATAATGAGAAGCTCTTCCCCATCAATCGTCACTTCCGAGCCGGACCATTTACCAAACAAGATAGTGTCGCCAGCTTTGACATCGAGCGGGGTAACCTTGCCATCTTCGGATTTGGTGCCGCCACCAATAGCAATCACTTCGCCCTGCTGTGGCTTTTCTTTGGCCGTATCGGGGATGATGATCCCGCCTTTAGTCTTGGTATCTTCCTCGATGCGGCGTACCAGCACGCGATCATGAAGTGGTTTAAAAGCCATAGAGTATTCTCCCTTGTTAGGCTTGTTATTTACATAATAAAAACAGTGATTTAGCACTGGTCGATGGGGCTTAGCACTCACCGACCAAGAGTGCTGACAAGGCTTGAGTTAGGC
>WFQB01000149.1 GCA_015487305.1 Parvularculaceae bacterium
GCTTTATTTCATCCCATCACCTTTTAGCGATTAAGGCAGACCGCCGCTTGGCAGGGCCTGCCATTAATGGCAAAATCGCTTAATGCTTGATCTCCAAACACCCCCAAAATTCTCTCATCCCGATGTGACCGCCAAGGGCGAGCCCCGTGCCAGTGTGACCCTTAAGGCTTTGGAGACCCTATGGTTTAATACCGGAACCTTGTGCAATATCACTTGTGAGAATTGCTATATATTGTCTTCACCAAGCAATGATCGGCTGGTCTATCTTGGCGAAGACGATGTTGCGCCTTTTCTTGCCGAAGCAAAGGCCATGGGCACGCGCGAAATTGGTTTTACCGGGGGCGAGCCCTATATGAACCCGGCCATGAACCGCTTGACCGAAATGGCGCTTGAAGCGGGCTTTGAAGTCTTGGTATTGACCAATGCCATGCGCCCCATGCGACGACCCAAAGTTGAAGCAGGCCTGCTCACTTTGCAAAAGCGCTTTGGCAATCAGTTGACCTTGCGGGTCAGTCTTGATCATTATTCACGGGAATTACACGAAAAAGAGCGCGGGCCGGAAACCTATGAACCGACCATGGAAGGACTTTTTTGGTTATCGGATAATGGGTTTAAGCTGGCCGCAGCCGGGCGCACTTGTTGGGGGGAAGAAGAAAGCGAGGCACGCGCTGGTTATGCGAGGATTTTTAAGGAACGCAATATAAAAATTGATGCCAATGATCCGGCGCAGCTCGTGCTATTTCCAGAAATGGATGAGGGTGGCGACCCGCCGGAAATTACCACGGCCTGTTGGGATATTTTGGGTAAAGATCCGGCGGAGATTATGTGCGCCAGTTCACGCATGGTGGTAAAGCGCAAGGGTGAGGCGAAGGCGAGCGTCGCGGCCTGCACTCTATTGCCCTATGACAAGCAGTTTGACCTTGGCACCAGCCTTAAGGCCGCCTCTTGCGCGGTGAAGCTTAACCACCCCTTTTGCGCGATTTTTTGCGTGCTTGGTGGCGGCTCCTGCTCGGTATGAATGAGGATATTAATAACCCCATCACGCTGGAGCCATGCGAAATGCTCGATGAGCGTCTGTTTTCGCCTTCTGCCGGGCGCAATAAGGGTTTTATTGCCGAGGCTTTTGGCGCATTGATGAGCGATTGCCGGAATATTATTGAGATTGCTTCGGGCACTGGCGAACATGCCATTGCCATTTGCAAAGCCCGCCCTGATTTGCACTATTTTCCTTCTGACCCGGACCCGCAATCGCGGCGCTCTATTGAGGCCTGGCGACACCATGAAAATATGCAAGAGCAAATTGCCGCCCCGGTTGACATTGATAGCCGCCGGAACGATTGGATTGAAATTTTTGATGATATAGACGCCATTGTCTGCATCAATATGATTCATATTGCGCCCTTTGCTGCTTGCGAGGGGCTGTTCAAAGGGGCCGGGACATTATTGCCCGCAGGTGGGAGATTATTTCTTTATGGGCCGTTCATGCAGGATGGGCAAACCGCCCCTTCCAATCTCGAATTTGATCGTTCGCTAAAATCGCGCAATCCTGAATGGGGGGTGCGGGACATTGAGCGCGAACTTGCACCCCTTGGTCGAGAGAACGGTCTGACATTGGCATCTGTTCGGGCCATGCCGGCCAATAATCATGTGTTGATTTTTACCAAAGACTGACACCCATTCTTGCGCCTGCCTGCCACAACAGGCATGGTCAGTCTCATGGAAAAAACGCGCGAAATTTTATCCCATGCCAGACGCATTGTCATTAAAACAGGCTCTGCTCTGTTAACCGATGAGCATGGACGCCTAAATAAGCTCTGGCTTGAGGCGCTGGCGGACGATATTGCCGCCCTGATGGCCATGGATAAGGAGATTATTCTTGTCGCCTCTGGCGCTGTGGCTTTGGGACGGACCACGTTAAACCTGAAAGCACCATTGAAATTGGAGCAAAAACAGGCCGCGGCCGCCCTTGGGCAAACCGCTTTGATGCAGGGCTTTTGCGATAGTTTCGCCACACACAACTTACATGCGGCGCAGCTCTTGCTGACACTGGATGTTACAGAAAATCGCCGTTCCTATTTAAACGCCCGCGCCACCATGGAAGCTTTGCTCACGCAAAGGGTCATTCCCGTTATCAATGAAAATGACACAGTGGCTACGGCGGAATTGCGCTATGGGGATAATGATCGGCTGTCAGCCCATGTGGCGCAAATGGCCGGGGCGCATTTGCTGATTTTGCTGTCCGATGTGGATGGTCTTTACAGCGCTGACCCGCGCCGAGATGTGAGTGCAAAGCATATTTCTTTGGTTGAAAAGATAACGCCGGAGATTATGCGCCTTGGGGGCAAATCTTCTTCCTCTACGGGCTCAGGCGGCATGGCCACCAAGCTGGAAGCGGCGCGCATTGCCAATGCCGCCGGGTGCAGCACCATCATTGCAAAGGGCACGGAGGCAAATCCGATTGCAAATTTGCAAAACGACAATCCCTTTACTTTGTTCCTGCCCCAAGGCTCGCCCGCTTCCGCCCGGCGGCAATGGATTGCCCATCGCCTCAAACCGTCCGGGGCGCTCACTGTCGATGAAGGCGCGGCCAATGCTTTGAAAGCGAATAAAAGCCTGCTCGCCGCTGGCATTACTCATTGCGATGGTAATTTCCTGAAAGGGGATGCGGTGCAGGTATTAAATGCAAATGGCCAAGTGATTGCCCAGGGGCTTGTTAATCTTGATCGCCAAATCCTTGAAAAATATATCGGCAAAAGCGCCCGTGACAGTAATTTTAGTGGTATTGCCATTCACAAAAATAATCTTGTGCGTTTGGGAGACTAGACATGGCCGCAACACAAAATAATGCTCTTCTGGAAATAGCGCAAGACTTGCGACAAGCCGCGCAAATTCTTGCCAGCGCCCCAACAAAGCAAAAAAACACAGCCATTATCGCCACCGCCAAAGCCATTAAAGAACATAAAAGCGCCATTCTGGCGGCCAATGAAAAGGATATGCTTGCGGCGCAAGAAAAAACCCTTGAGGCCAGCAAGCTTGATCGCCTCGCCCTTGATGAGGCCCGCCTTCAAGCCATGTGCGAGGGGCTGGAAATTGTTGCCGCCCTGCCCGACCCTGTGGCTCAAAGCATTAAGTCATGGCAAACAGAAAACGGATTGCGCTTTAATCAAATCAGGACCCCCATTGGGGTGCTGGCGATTATTTATGAAAGCCGCCCCAATGTAACAATTGATGCCGGAGCCTTATGTTTGAAATCCGGCAATGGGGTTTTGTTGCGCGGTGGGTCAGAAAGCTTTTATTCGTCCCGTGCCCTGCATCTTTGTTTGCAGCAGGGCTTACAGGTGGCGGGTCTTCCGGTGGCGGCGATTGCCATCACCCCATCAACCGATCGCGCTCTTGTGGGGGATATTTTGACCGGGCTTGATGGCTTAATTGATGTTATTATCCCGCGCGGGGGGAAATCTCTGATTGCCCGCGTGCAGGCCGAAGCGCGCATTCCTGTGCTGGGACATTTGGATGGCATTTGTCATATTTATGTGGATGAACATGCCGAGCTTGAAAAAGCTGTCGCGATTAGCGTCAATGCCAAAATGCGTCGTCCGGGCATTTGCGAGGCAGCGGAAACCTTATTGGTTCATGAAAAAATTGCCCCCACCGCCTTACCGCTTATTGCCGGGGCTTTGGCGGATGCGGGCTGCACCTTGCGCGGCTGTGAGCGGGCGCGGCAAATTTATGCAAATATGGAAGCAGCGCAAGAACAAGACTGGTCGCAGGAATATTTAGCGCCAATTATTTCGATAAAGATTGTCGATGATATAAAAGCCGCCATGGCCCATATCGCCCAATATGGCTCCGGTCATACGGAAAGCATTATCACTGAAAGTGATACCGCCGCTGATGCGTTTTTAACAAAAGTTGATAGCGCCATTGTCATGCAGAATGCCTCAACGCAATTTGCCGATGGCGGCGAGTTTGGTTTTGGCTGCGAAATTGGTATCGCCACAAGCCGTCTGCACGCTCGCGGTCCGGTGGCTCTTGAGGGCCTCACCACTTATAAATATCAAATTCGTGGCACAGGACAGACAAGACCTTAAAATCAGACCCTAGCTTTTGAAATGTTTGGACAGCTTCAGGCTTTGGCCCTGATAGTTGGATTTAAGCCCCTGCCCATATAAGGTTTCTGGCACGCCGATGAGGCGCTCATAGACCAGACGGGCGACCAATTGCCCATGCTCCAGCATGAAGGGGGCATCATGGCCGCGCACTTCCAGCACCGCTTTTGAGCCGGCCCCAACCCCGAAGCCCGGATCGAAAAAGCCTGCATAATGGACCCGATATTCGCCCAATAACGGGTCTATGGGCACCATTTCTGCCGCCAGATTTTCAGGAATTTTCAGCCATTCGCGCGAGGCCAGAATATAAAATTCATCGGGGTCCAAAATTAACGACCCTTCCGGCGAAGCCTCTATAGGTCGCCAGAAATCATGGGGGTCGAGCGCGCCTATTTTATCAACGTCAATCACCCCCGCATGGCGGCGCGCCACATAGCCGATGGTCTCCCCCGGATCGCCTTGTAATTGCACGCTTAAACCAAGCCCACCGGAAAAATGGCCTGTGCCATCGACAATCGGCGTTTTTTGGTGGATTGCGTGCAAATCTTCATCGCTGATGATGGCGCTGCCACGGCGCAGGCGCAATTGATTGAGTGAAGAGCCTTCGCGCACAACAATCGAAAAAGTCCGAGGACTAATTTCTGCATATAGGGGGCCGCAATATCCCGCTGGCACGGTTTCAAAACTTGTTCCGCCATCAACGACGAGACGAACAAAAACATCAATCCGTCCGGTTGAGCTTTTGGGATTGGCCATGGCGGAAATATCTGCAGGCAGCGCCAGACGCTCACGCAAAGGCACAAGATATACGCAGCCCTTTTCCAGCACCGCGCCATTTTGCAAATCCAGTTCGTGCATTTTGAGACCATCATCAAGGCGCTGTTCCACCTTGCGCCCCGGGCCGGCCAAAAACGAAGCCCGTATCCGCCATGCTTTGCTACCCAAAGTAAGATCAAGACTTGAGGGCTGAATTTGCCGCGTGGTTAATTCTCGCGCGGGAATGATTTTCCCTGCCGCAACCGCGCCGCGTAACGCCTCAGCCGTAAAGACCCCGCTTTTCTCAGTGCTCGGCTGCTGTGGCTTTGCCGCATTTCTTTCGTGGTTTTTATGTTCCATTATGGTCATTAACAGGGCCCCATCGCCCTTTATGGTTTTTTTTGTGAAAGGCATATCCGTAAAAGGCGAACTTAAGCGGATTTCTCGCATTTATGACAGTTTTTTTTGCGGCAGGCTCTATTTTTGCTGAAAAAAATCGGGCAAAAAGAGAACCAAACAATAAGCGACAAATGGGCCTGTCGCCGGATCAGGGGATTTTTAGAATTATGTATGAGTTAGAGACCAATGGTATTCTGATCAGTGTTGAACCGGATTATCTCGACGACCAATCAGAACCCAATGAGCGTCATTTTGTCTGGGCCTATACAGTGCGTATTGATAACCGTTCCAGCGAAACCGTGCAATTGACCGCCCGCCACTGGCGTATCACCAATGGCGAAGGCAAAACCGAGATCGTCCATGGCGAAGGTGTGGTTGGCGAAAAGCCGGTGCTGCATCCAGGCGAGGCCTTTGAATATACCTCTGGCGCGCCGCTTAATACGCCCACCGGCTTTATGTCCGGCAGCTATGAGATGAAAACCGCACGCGGCAAGGCCTTTGAAGTGACCATTCCCGCCTTTTCCCTCGACAGCCCCCATGCCAATTTGCGGGTGCATTAGGCCGCGAGCCCTGATAATAGGGAATTGGCCGAAAATGCGGCCGGAAGCTTAGGGTCCAAACCCAATCATGATTGACTGGCGACCAGTTTTACTTGTTTTGGGGTTTTTCGTTTCCCTGCTCGGCATCGCCATGCTTATGCCCATGCTGGCCGATCTTGGCCATGACAATGAATGGCATCGCGATAATTGGAAGGCATTTGCGGTTTCTTCTGCTTTTTCCATTTTTATTGGCGCGGGCATGATGCTGGCCAATTGGGGGCGGGTTGAAACCTTGAACCTGCATCAGGGGTTTTTAATCTCCGGCCTGTCCTGGCTGGTGCTGTCAGCCTTTGCCGCTCTGCCCTTCGTTTTGGGGGCCTATGCATTAAGCTGGACTGACGCGCTGTTTGAAGCCGTTTCCGGCATTACCACCACTGGCGCTACTGTGGTGACGGGGCTGGATGATGCGCCCTATGGGTTTTTGCTATGGCGCTCCATCCTGCAATGGTTTGGCGGGATTGGTATTGTCATTATGGCGGTTGCAATTTTGCCAATGCTATCAATTGGTGGGATGCAATTATTTCGCATGCAAAGCAGCAATACCGGGGAACAGGCCTTTTCTGATACCTCAAAAATCGCCCTCGCCCTGACAGCGTTTTATGTCTTTGTCACCCTTATTTGCTTTATGACCTATTGGGGCATGGGCATGAACGCCTATGATGCCGTCAATCACGCCATGACCACTATCGCCACCGGGGGCTTTTCCACCAAGGATGCGTCTTTTGGTTATTTCTTAAACGACCCGAATGTGCGCGGACCAATTGATATGGTGGCGGTATTTTTCATGATATTGGCTTCTCTGCCCTTTGGACTTTATCTTCTGGCCATGCGCGGGCGGGTGAAACCGCTTTTGAAAGACAGTCAGGTGCGTTTCTTTCTGGGGTTGGTGGCGATATTTTCCATAATCGTTCTGATCAATGTCTTTAGCCATTATAATAACCACCTGCCCACGGCTTTTCGCCACACTCTGTTTAATGTCATCTCGGTGATGACCGGTACCGGCTATGCCAGCGCCGATTATGGCCTTTGGGGGCCGTTTGCGGTGGGGCTGTTTTTTTGCATCATGTTTGTGGGCGGCTGCGCGGGCTCCACCTCTTGCGGGTTGAAAGTTTTTCGCTTTCAGGTGGTGTTGGCAGCCCTATGGACTTATGGTCGTCGTCTGGTTTATCCCAATGGGGTGTTTGTCGCCCATTATAATGGCAAGCCTTTGACCAATGATGTTTATATTTCGGTTTTGAATTTCTTCTTTATTTATTTTGCCACCTTTGCCACCACGGCTGTTGTGTTGTCGCTTTTGCATTTGGATCCGGTCACCGCTCTTTCTGCGGCCGGCTCTGCGGTTGCCAATGTCGGGCCGGGGCTGGGGGATATTGTCGGACCGGGGGGCACCTATCAAACCCTGCCCGATGCCGCAAAATGGGTTTTATCGGTGGCCATGCTATTGGGGCGGCTTGAATTTTTCACCCTAATCGTTCTCCTTACGCCAAGTTTCTGGCGCGGCTGATAAGGACTGGCTCTTATGTCTGGTTTACGTTCAGTACTTTTTATCCAAGGGGTGATGATCGGCTTTATCGGTCTTGCCATGATTTTTCCTATCCTCGCCGATTGGATGGCCAATGATGATTATGACCTGCCGGACCTTGCTGCATTTTCTGTTTCGGCAATTGTCAGCCTAATCATTGGCGCAGGACTTGCCTTTGCCAGTGGCGCCACCAAAGCGCCTTTATCCTTGCGGGATAATTTTCTTATCTCCGGCCTGTCCTGGATTACTATCAGCATTTTTGCTGCTCTGCCGCTAATGGCTGGCAATTACCAACTCTCTTTCACGGATGCCATGTTTGAGGTTATTTCCGGCCTCACCACCACCGGGGCAACCATATTGAGCGATCTCGACACCGCCCCGCCTGGCCTGCTCTTATGGCGCTCCATCCTGCATTGGATTGGCGGCATTGGTATTATTCTGATGGCGATTGCAATCCTGCCCATGCTGTCCGTTGGCGGGATGCAATTATTTCGCCTGCAATCTTCCGATACCAGCGACAAAATTTTTGCGGGCGCATCGCAAATTGCTGCTGGCATTACCCTTGTCTATAGCGGGCTGACATTGGTTTGTTTTCTGTCTTACTGGACCATGGGCATGAGCGCTTTTGATGCCATCAATCATGCCATGGCAACGGTGGCTACTGGCGGATTTTCCACCCGGGACGCATCTTTTGGATATTTCTTTGACAATCCGGATATTCACGGACCGCTTTTAGAGGTCGCAAGCCTGTTTATGATTTTGAGCGCTCTGCCCTTTGGGCTGTTCCTGCTCGCTCTGCGTGGCAATATATCCGCTTTGTGGCGCGATGGGCAGGTGCGGTTTTATCTTGCGATTATTTTTCTTGCTGTGCTGGCGCTCTATCTGTCGCTGATTTTCAGTAATATCTATCCCTCCCTTGATGCCGCGCGGCTGGCCACATTTAACGGTATTTCGGTCATAACCGGCACCGGCTTTGCGGTGCGTGATTATAGTGCATGGGGGCCTTTTGCCGCAGGGCTTTTGTTTAGCCTTACCTTTATTGGCGGTTGCGCGGGCTCGGCCTCTTGCGGGCTTAAAGTTTTTCGCTTTCAAATCGCCCTTAAGGCTCTCCATGAATTTGGCCGCAAGCTGGTCTACCCCCATAGCGTTGTTGCGGAAAAATATAATGGCCGCCCCATAACCCCGGCGATTTATCGCTCGGTTCTGGTGTTCTTTTTTGTTTATTTTACGAGCTTTGCAACCATTGCCGTCTTACTGAGCCTGTTTCATCTAGACCCAATCACTGCCCTTTCGGCAGCGGCGGCAAGCCTTGCTTGTGTCGGCCCGGGCCTTGGAGAGATTGTTGGCCCGGCGGGTAATTATGCCAGCCTGCCCGATGGGGCCAAATGGATATTGGCCGCCGCCATGCTTTTGGGGCGGCTTGAGTTTTTCACGCTTTTGGTTTTCCTCACCCCCGGCTTTTGGCGGTCATGACTCGACGGGGAATTTGTATTTTTCACGACAAAAGTCGCAAGTAACGGCGATATGACCATCTTCGACCATGTCTTTGAGATCATGGTCAGAATAACGCTCCAAAACACCGGCAATTTTTTCCCGTGAGCAAGTGCAGTCAAAGCCGATAGGGGTTTTATCAAACACCCGCACCCCGTCTTCATGGAACAGGCGATAGAGCAAATCTTCTGATGGCAAAGAAGGGTCAAGCAATTCATCTGCTGCTACCGAAGCGACAAAAGCCTCAGCTCTGGCCCAGGCTTCTTTATCGTCTTGCTTTTGCAATTCTGCTTCGCCGCGATCGCGTGAGCCACCTTCGGCAGGGATGAATTGCACCAGAATGCCCCCGGCCCGCCAGCGCATATCTTCTCCCGGTAGTGATAATTTTCCGACGGCCAGACGGATCATGGTGGGGATTTGTTCTGATTGGGTGAAATATTGAATTGCCGCCTCGGACAGGGTTGCGCCCCTTAAATCTGTAATCCCCTGATAGAGATCAAAATCCGGCCCGCGATCAATGCTCATACATAAATGCCCTTTGCCCAAAAGATGCAAAAAGTCCGGTCCCTTGGCTTTGGCGAGCTTGTCTTCTTTGCCGCTGGTTATTTTGGCAGTGGCCCGCACCGCTCGATTGGTTGTGGCATAGTCCGCGACAATCATCGAGACCGGTCCATCCCCTTGCGCCTGCAGGATGAAGCGGCCATCAAATTTTAATGCGGCCCCCAGCATTGAGACCAAAGCAGCGGCCTCGCCCACCAGCGTGGATAGGGGGTCAGGAAATTGATGGCGCGATAAAATCGTCTCCGCGACCGCATCCAGACAAACAACCTGCCCACGAATAGCATGATCGCCGACTTGAAACGGCAAAACATAATCGCGCATTTGTTGTGTCTGCTTTTGCTCGGACATTTAAAATTTCTCGTCAGGATTTTAATTTATAACCAGACCGGAAGAGGAAATAGCACAGCAATCCGCCCAAAGCTGTCAACACCAGAACAACCATAGCCCCAAGTGCTATATTGCCATCGGAAACCCCGATAAAGCCATAGCGAAAGCCATCAATCAGATAAAAGATTGGATTGAAATGCGAGACGAATGCCACCCATTTGGGCAACCATGGGGCATGAACAGAATAAAATGTCCCCGACAGAAAAGTCAGCGGCGTAATCAAAAAATTCGAAATCAGGGCGAGCTGATCAAACTTTTCCGCCCACATGCCGGCAATTACACCAACCATGCCCAGAAGCAGGCTGGCAATGGTGGCAAAATAAATCACTGCCCATAATTGCATGACCTGCATGGGTTGGCCTGCCTGCCAAGTAAAGGCGGCCACCGTAAAGGCGGTTATCGTGCCCACCAGCAAACCTCTTGTGGCGGCGCCAAAAACAAAAGCAATGGTCAGCTCAACTGCCGATAAAGGCGGCATCAGGAAATCAACCAGTGACCCCTGCACTTTGGCAATGATCAGCGATGAAGAGGCGTTTTGAAACGCATTGGAGCTGATCGCCATCATGATGAGACCGGGGGGCAGAAAAGCGAAAAAGGAAATTCCGACCCCTTCCATGACAATCTCGCGGCCCGATGCCCCCCATGCCCCCATGAAGACCAGCAGGAAAAGCAGGGTTGAAATGATAGGCGCGACCACTGTTTGAAAGGCAACTTTGAGAAAGCGCTGCACTTCCTTTTGATAAAGCGTCCACATGCCAAGCCAATTAACCGCGCCGAAACGACGCACCCCAAATTCGAAATCCGGAGATGAACTATCCAATGAGGAACTGGCCGGATTGGGTGTTTTTGGTGGGTCATTGGGCGATGTGGCGGTGTTTTGCATTATTTTTCTCTTTTATTCGGTCAATCATGCCAACCCGCAAGGATATTTGGCGTGAGCAGGAGGCCAGATGTGGACCCGCTCAAAGGCAAGGTCAAGGCGAGCGCCCAGCACAGCAGCCTTTGTCGGGGCAAAAACGGCAAAGTCATTGATTTCCCGTTATAATTGCAAACCGCATTGGCGCGGGCGCTTGTGGAAATTGTCACTTTCGTGAAACTGAAAAGGTTTTCAACAGGTGGAAAACCTGCCCTTTCCTTCTCTCATCCGCTCGACGTAAAAGTGATTCAGGATGTAGTGGTTAAAAAATTATTGATAGCGCATATTGTGTTTCAATTTATTTTGGCTACTATATCTAGGAGGCAACACTGCCTTGCTCCCTATGCCTCACTATATGTAGTGGGTGTAACTCAAAAACGGAGCCAAGGTAGTGGAGCCTTTATCGGCTAAAAAATCAGGGGAGTGGCACATGGCCTGGACTGATGAACGCGTAGAGCTGTTGAAGAAATTATGGGCGGAAGGGCTGTCAGCCAGCCAGATCGCTACACGCATGGGGGGTGTTACCCGCAATGCCGTGATTGGCAAGGTGCATCGCCTTGGCCTATCGGGGCGAGCGACACCCGCAAAACCACAACGGGGCCGCATTGGCGCATTGGTTTCCGAGGCCGCCAAGACCGAGCCTCGCGCACCGGAAGCCTTGCGCACGATTGCGCAAGAACCTGCCTTTTCAGAACCGCTGATTTTGGCAACAGGGGACAAGACAACTGTGCCAACACTAAAAAATAATATGTGCAAATGGCCTATTGGTGATCCGTCCTCGGAGGATTTTCATTTCTGCGGTCAATCGGCGTCAACCGGAAAATCCTATTGTGCCTATCATGCACGTCTTGCTTTCCAACCGGCTCAAAAGCGCGAGCGCCCATCAACGCAGCGCGCTTTGCCTATGACTAGACGCAAAGCCGGTTAGCATTTTTACTTCCATTGCTGTAACAAAAAACAGAGCTTTTATCGGCTCTGTTTTTTGTGGTGAAATTTTCAAAAGGCTTTTTAGGCATGGATGATGTTTTAAAATTTGCGCAAGCGGTGTTTGCCGCCCAACCCTTTAGCCAATTTATTGGGGCGCAGCTACACTCGGTTGGGCCTAACAGTGCAGAGATCTGGCTCCCCTTAAGAGAGGAATTAAACCAGCAGCATGGCTTTGCCCATGGGGGAGTTATCAGCTATCTCGCTGACAATGCTATTACCTTTGCTGGCGGTATTGCTCTTGGCGGCAATGCCCTGACCTCTGAATTTAAAATCAATTATGTCAAACCGGGCACCGGAGCAAAACTGATAGCTCGCGCCAAGGCTAAAAGTGTTGGCAAACGCCAAGCGGTGTGCCTATGCGAAGTTTTTGCTGTCGATGAGGGCGGTAAAGAGACCTTATGCGCGCTAGCGCAGGGCACTATTGTTTCGGCCCGCTAGGGTCTAAACCTCAGGCTTTTCTTCGGTTAACTCCAGCGCATAGCCAGCCGAGCGCACGGTGCGGATCGGGTTTTTGGCCCCATGGCGCGACAGGGCCTTGCGCAAGCGACCAATATGCACATCCACTGTGCGCGCTTCCACATAGACATCGCTGCCCCACACTGCGTTTAGCAATTGTTCACGGGAAAATACCCGCCCCGGATGCTGCATCATATGGTCGAGCAGGCGAAATTCTGTTGGCCCGAGATGAATTTCCTTATCGGCCCGGCGCACCTTATGAGCGACACGGTCAATTTCAATATCCCCAAAGCTCGATATATCATCGGTCAGCCCCGGACGGATCCGCCGCAACACCGCCTTAATCCGCGCTACCAATTCGCTCATGGAAAAGGGCTTGGTCATATAATCATCAGCGCCAGTATCAAGGCCGCGAATACGGTCTACTTCTTCGGAGCGCGCCGTCAACATAATCACCGGAATATTTTTAGTGCTGGAGCGGCTGCGCAGGCGGCGACAAACTTCAATACCGGTCACCTTGGGCAACATCCAATCGAGAATAACAATATCGGGGGTTTCTTCTTCTACCCTGAGCAGACCTTCCTCGCCATCACTGGCTACAGAAACTTCAAACCCTTCACGCTCTAAATTATATTCGAGCAAAGTCGCCAGGGATTCTTCGTCTTCAATAATCAGAACTTTTGTCTGGCTCATAATGCCTCCAGCACCCTATCAGCTCTCTTCGGTCGGCGGGGAAGAAAGATGGGTTTCGTCACCGGAAGAGCGCTCACCCTCCAGCCTTTTTCCGGTGGCTGTATAATAAACCCGTTCGGCAAGATTGGTGGCATGGTCACCAACCCGCTCAAAATTTTTGGCAACAAAAACCAGATGGGTCAAAGCGTTGACATCCGCCGGGTCTTTGGACATGACCAGCAAAATCTCCCGGAATACCGAATTATAAATTTCATCAATTTCCTGATCCCCGGCCCAGATGGCGGTTGCCGCCTGATAATCATTGCGCGCCATAGCATCCAGCACTTCCGAAACCTGCCGCAAGGCAATCTTGCTCATGCGCACTACAGAGGAATGGGCCGCCGTTTGTTTGCATTCACTAAGGACAAGAGAGCGCTTGGCCACATTTTTTGCCAAATCGCCAATACGCTCCAGATCATTGGCATTGCGCACCGCCGCCAAAGCTTCCGTCATCTGTTCTGGAGACACCCGACGATTTTGCAGCGCTTCGGTCACCACTTCTTCTATCCGGTGTTCGCGCTGATCAATTTCCGCATCGCGCTCAATAATCTTTTTGGCCAGATCGGTATCGCGCTCGTCAAAGCACAATATGGCATCGGCCAATTGCTTTTCCACCATGCCCCCCATATCGGCAATTTCTACCGATAATTTGGCCAGAGGATTTCCCAAAATAGATGATAGGCGCATGCCCATAAATTGATGCTTTCTGATGCTCACAAGGCTTAAGCCCTTGATAGAAGGGCCTTATGACAGAGTTTTATGACATATTTATATCGGCTTTATACCGTCTTTTGCTGATTTCGGCAAAAACAGGCAAGTAAAAGAGGAGCCACAGCCCGGCAGGCTGGATATTTGAAAGCCCCCGCGATGGCGGTTCATAATGTGCTTGACGATTGCAAGCCCTAGCCCTGTGCCACCACGCTGGCGGCTTTGCTCGGGGTCCGTGCGATAAAAGCGCTCAGTCAGGCGCGGCAAATCCTCGCGTTTAATCCCAGGCCCATTATCGCAAACTTGCAAATAGATAAGATCCCCCACGGTCAATTCGGCAGCAACAGCAATGCGCGCCGCTGTATCGCCACTTTGAGGCGCCTCGTCACCGCAATATTTTTTTGGCCGCCCCAGCCCCAAAATAATTTCCACCTTGGGGTCCGGTAGGGAATATTTCATGGCATTATCCATCAGGTTTTGCACTATCTGGATAATCTGATCGCGATGGCCAAGAACAAAAAGGTCTTCTGTATCAGCCTTTAAAGTCAGCTTTACTTCAGCCCCGCGCTTTTCAATCAGGGGCTTTAAGGTATCGCGAACATCCTCCACCACTTCTTTTAAATTTATGCTGTCCGTGGGTGGCAGGTTTTCGTTTAATTCAATAGCCGACAAAGACATTAAATCGGATACTAGCCTTTGCATGCGCTCGGCCTGTTTTTGCATGATTTTGAGAAACTTCTCCCGCGCTTCGGGGTCGTCTTTGGCATGGCCGCGCAGAGTTTCTATAAATCCGAGCATGGAAGCCAAGGGTGTGCGCAATTCATGGCTGGCATTGGCAATAAAGTCCGAGCGCATTTTTTCCACCCGGCGCTCTTGGGTTAAATCCATCAACACCAAAATCAGTCGATCATCGACAGCGCTGGTCTTTTGGCGCGCGCTGTCTTGCTCTCCCAGCGGACTTAAAAATATCCGCAAAGAGCGCGGGGTGGTGCCAGCCAGTGTGATTTCAACCTGTTGGGTCTGGCGCTTATCAAGCGCTTTTTCCGCGGCATGACGAATCGCCGGGGCGCGCAAAATTTGCGATAAATGCTGATTTTGCAGCGAGGCTCCGGCAAAAGTCTCTGCTGCCGGATTGGCCATCTCAATCAGTAAATCCCGATTGAGCAAAAATATCGGCTCCGGCAAGGCATTCATCACCGCTCGCAACCGTTCAAAGGCGCGCAATTCCTGCCCCACAAGGTCCCGCAAAGGGGCCGACCAATCGACACGGCCCGATAGAAAATAGCGCAAACCCAGTGCCAGCAAAAACGCCAGCCACATAAGGCTGATAAGGCCAAAATCAATGGTCGTGAACACTGCAAAAAACACGATAATGGCAAAAGACATCCCCGCCGCCCAGAAAAAATCATGGCGGCGCACCCGCTTGGCAATGGCTCGAATTTCCTTGTTGATATCCCGTTCGATGGTGCCTTGGTCCCGTCTAAAATGCCTGCTTCAAGGAGCTTTTACCGGAAAGCGCCAGAAAAGGAAAATCCCCTCCTTTGGGCTGGCAAAACGTCTGTAATGAGCTAAAACAAGGCCTATGAAATGGCTTACCCAAATGGCGAACCCTGAGCGGTTCCTGAAATTTGCAAAACCTGCTTTGCCTGTTTTTGCCATATTGACAGTTTTACTGCTTCTTGGCGGCACGTTTTGGTCTTTGATGATTGCGCCGGAAGACAAATTACAGGGTGCGGCGGCGCGGATGTTGTATGTCCATGTCCCAGCCGCGTGGATGTCTATGGCGGTCTATGCGTTTATGGCAGTAGCATCGCTGGTCGGCTATATCTGGCGCCATTCCTTGGCTGATTTTGCCGCCCGAGAGGCCGCACCTTTGGGAATGGCATTTACATTTCTGGCGCTTTTAACCGGCTCTCTTTGGGGCAAAACCACTTGGGGCGTATGGTGGGACTGGGACGCCCGCATGACCTCCATGCTGGTTTTATTATTTATTTATGCGGGCTATATCACTTTGTGGCGAGTGATTGACAATGAAACCCAAGCAGCGCGGCTTGCAGCCATTTTATGTATGATTGGCGCTATCAATATTCCCATAATCAAATTTTCGGTGGATTATTGGGAGACCCTGCACCAACCGGCCAGTATCATTCGTGAGGGCGGTCCGGCCATGCCGGCTTCCATGTATTTGCCGCTCTTTGTAATGGCCTTTGGCTATCAGTTTTTATTTGCCACATTGCTTATAATGCGCCTGCAAACCGTGATCTGGCTTCGGCGCTCCATCCCGGTGCGTCCGGCCAGCCGCCCCGTTAGCGCCCATCAAACCAGCCCCCAATCCCCAAATGCGAAACCGGATATAAGCGCATGAATGAAGTTGATATCAGCCAATATATTCAAGAGATTGACCCCAGCCCCTATATCGCTGCATCGTGGATTGTCTCCGGCCTGCTGCTTGGCGCCATGACCTTTTGGATCTGGCTTGAGTGGCAAAAGGCGCGCAAAAATAATTAGAGTTTCAATTAGAAAAATCATGACAGAAAAATCAGAACAGACCCCTGACAGTAAAAAACCACCGCAAAAGGGGGTGTTTTATCGCCGTCGGCAAAGACGAATGATGATGGTGATGATTGCCCTGCCCTCGCTGGTGTTGGCGTCGGTGGTGGCGGCTATGGCGCTGCGCGAGCGGGCGGTTTATTTCTACCCACCTGCCGAATTACCGGCGGCTTCGGAACTGAATGGCCGGGAAATTCGCCTTGGCGGCATGGTGGTTGAAGGATCTCTAAAGCCCGGCGAGGGTTCAAAGGTTATTTTTGCCGTTACCGATTTTGAAAAAACGGTCACTGTTGAATATGATGACTTACTCC